>JBFEXY010000084.1:0-8648 GCA_041562415.1 Woeseiaceae bacterium | reverse complement strand
GCCGGTGCCGCCGTCGTATCCCGAGATTGTTATAAGGTCCGCATACGCCTTCACGACGCCGGCGGCGACGGTACCTACGCCGGGCTCGGCCACGAGTTTCACGGATACGAGCGCATCCGGATTGACCTGCTTGAGATCGAAAATCAGCTGCGCGAGGTCCTCGATCGAGTAGATGTCATGATGCGGTGGCGGCGAGATCAGTCCGACCCCGGGCTTTGCGTAACGCAGTCGCGCAATGAGTTCGTTGACCTTGTGGCCCGGCAGCTGCCCTCCCTCGCCGGGCTTCGCTCCCTGCGCGATCTTGATCTGGATGACCTCGGCATTGACGAGGTACTCAGCAGTCACGCCAAAGCGCCCGGAAGCGACCTGCTTGATCTTCGACACGCGCTCGCTGCCGTAACGCGCCGGGTCCTCTCCGCCTTCACCGGAATTCGACCGCGCACCGATCCGATTCATCGCGATTGCGAGCGCTTCGTGCGCTTCGGGCGACAGGGCGCCGAGCGACATGCCGGCACTGTCGAAGCGCGGCAGAATTGCCTCGACGGACTCCACCTCCTCGAGCGGCACGGCCGGGCCTGCGGCTTTCAGATGCATGAGATCACGCAATGTGGAGACGGGTCGCTGGTTTACGAGCTCGGCGTAGGCACGATATCGATCGTAGTCGCCAGAGCGGACGGCCGCCTGCAGCGTTGCGATCACGTCCGGGTTGTAACAGTGATACTCGCCGCCGTGCACATATTTCAGCAGGCCGCCCTGCGTTATCGGCTCACGGGGTTCCCACGCCAGTTTTGCCAGCACCTTCTGATCGCTCAGCAGGTCGTCGAAACCCGCCCCCTGGATCCGCGAGGTCGTTCCCTTGAAACAACGGTCGACGATTTCATCCGCAAGCCCGACGACCTCGAACAGCTGCGCGCCGCGGTAGCTCGAAATCGACGAGATGCCCATCTTCGACATCACTTTGAACAGACCCTTGCGGATGCCGCGCCGGTAGCTGCGGCCGAGTTGCTGTTGCTTGTCGATGTTGCCGCGTTTGCCAATGTCGTGCAGCGACTGGTAAACGAGATATGGATACACGGCGGTCGCGCCGTAACCGATCAGGCAGGCGAAGTGATGCGGGTCACGAGCCACACCTGTTTCCACGATGATGTTGGCATCGCAGCGCAACCCCTGGGCAACGAGGTGGTGGTGCACGGCGCCTGTCGCCAGCAGCGCATGAACCGGGAGTTTGCCGGGCTCGAGGTACCGATCGCTGAGCGTGATGATGAGTTTGCCGTTCCTGACCGCGGCTTCAGCCTGCTCGCAGATCTGGTCGAGTGCGTCAGTGAGGGACATCGTGTCGTCGACGTTGAGGTCGACGAACTGGTAATCATTACCGTACATGTCGGGCCCAAGCAGCTGCCTGAGCTTCTTCTGCGACAGTACGGGTGAGTTCATGATCACCTGCTGCGCATGCTCGGGCCCGATGTCGAACAGGCTCGATTCGCGGCCGATATTCGTCTGCAGGGACATTACGATGCGCTCGCGCAGTGAATCGATCGGCGGGTTCGTAACCTGGGCAAACTGCTGCCGGAAATAGTCGAACGGCGAACGTACCTTGCTGGAGAGCACCGCCATCGGCGTATCGTCGCCCATCGAGCCTACCGCCTCCTGTTCGGCCCTGGCCAGCACGGCGATCACGTCACTGAGTTCCTCACGACTCACGTTGAACATCTTCTGGTAAACCGCGAGCGTCGACGGCTCGAAGGGTTCCGCCGCCGTGTGCGTATCGATCAGTTCCGAGTCGAGGTAGCGGACTCCCTGCTTCAGCCACTTCTTGTAAGGAGCACGGCTCTTCAGCCTGTCGTGAATCTCGTCGGTATCCAGCAGCCCGCCGTTGACCAGGTCTACGGCAAGCATTTCCCCCGGACCAAGGCGCCCCTTTTCCACGACGTCTTTTTCATCGTAGTCGTAAACCCCGATCTCCGACGCGATCGTGATGTGGCGATCTTTCGTTATCACGTAGCGCGCCGGCCGCAGACCGTTGCGGTCCAGGCAACAGGCCGCATAGCGGCCGTCAGTAAGTACGATGCCGGCCGGCCCGTCCCAGGGTTCCATCTGGCAATCGAAGAACTCGTAAAAGGCGCGAACTTCCGGATCGATATCGTCCACGGTCTGCCACGCCGGAGGCAGCAGGATGCGCATTGCCTGCAACACGTCCATGCCCCCCGCACGCAAAACCTCGAGCATGTTGTCCAGGCTCGAAGAGTCAGAACCGGTGAGTGAAACGACAGGATTCAGATCCGAGATGTCATCGAGTTTGTCGGAGCGGAAATTCTTCGCGCGCGCCTGCGCCCAGTTGCGGTTGCCCTGGATCGTATTGATCTCGCCGTTGTGTGCAAGGAAGCGGAACGGCTGCGCCAGGCGCCACTCGGGTAGCGTATTCGTCGAGAAACGCTGGTGGAACAGGCAGACCGAGGACTCCAGGCGCGGGTCGCGCAAGTCCGGATAGAACTCCGGCAGCGCCCCGGGCATGATCATGCCCTTGTAGCTGATCGTCACCGAGGACAGGCTGGCGATGTATGTCTCGCCATCCTCCAGGCGATTCTCCGCACGGCGCCGCGCGAGAAACAGGCGCCGGTTGAAACGGCCACGCTGCATCCCGTCGCTTGCGTTGACAAAGATCTGCTCGATACGGGGTAAGGTTTTGAGCGCTACCTCACCGCACGCGGAGGGGTCGGTCGGCACTTCGCGCCAACCCGCAACCTCGAGACCGGTCTCGCGGACGGCGGTTTCGATCACGGCGCGTGCCGTGGCTGCGACGGCCTTGTCGTGGCTCAGGAATACGGTTCCGGCCGCAAAGCGCTCCGCGAGCTCGAAACCAAGTTCTTCGCCCACCTCGCGGAGAAAGCCAAAAGGAAACTTGATCAACAGCCCGCAACCGTCACCGGTCTTGCCGTCCGGGGCCACGGCGCCACGATGTGTGAGGCGGGCCAGCGCATTGATCGCCGTTTCCACGACAAAGTGACTCGGCAGATCGTCAAGATTGGCGATCAGCCCGAAGCCGCAGCTGTCACGCTCGAACGCCGGGTCGTAGAGCCCTGCTGCACCTCGTTGTACTGATCGCTCCGTCATAGTCGCCCCGGGGTTCGCGTAGCGCGCCCCCTGTATTGTTTTTGCACTGAGATTCGGTGGTTGTCAGCGACCAACCCGAACGATCAAGTATATGTCAGGCACCATGGAACCGGCGAGTGCGCCGCAGCAAGTTCAATTAAAACAGATAGTTAGCCACCTACGCGACATGGGGCCATTATGCCGGGTCCATGGTTACGCGCGTAACCATAGCGGCGCTTTAGTCGCTGCGGTCGGCCGCCAGTTCGCCGGCATCGAACCTTATCTCGCCTTCGTTGCGGAACGAAACCGGGTTCGCAAAGGGCACGTCGATCGCGAATCGTCCCTCCAGCGCGTACGGGATTTCCCGGTATACACCGTCGCGGACGATGAACATCAGCTGCGGCGCGGTGCGCATCAGGTCGACGTCGACGGTGATTTCGAAGTGGCCGTCACCGTTTGCGGGCACGGTGAAGGCGCCCCGGGTCTCGCCGCTTGCGAAGCGGAACCCGTCGAGTTCGACGCCGTAGGACACCGAACGGATCGGTAGCGGAAAAGGATTGGGGTTGATGACGCTGAAGTCGAGAACGAACGTCTGTCGATCGAGATCGATCTCCGTGACCTCTACATTGCGCAGGCTGACGCCGGGTTTCGCGACGGTGATACCAGTGCTCGCACAGCCCGTAACAAAACACGCAACGGCGCACAGTGTAATGTTCCTGATCCCGGTAGATTGGATCATGACAACCTCCTAACGCAGCTCATTGCGGACGTCGTTCCAGCGACCGCTTACGAGCAACCACTCACTATCAGCTTGTTCGAGATCGAGCTCGAACTCGTATGCGTCAGCATTGAACCCCAGCGCGGAGTCCGTGGTGGCAGCCATCGCAACGGTTAGCCTCACCTGCGCTGCAGATTCATCGAAGATCTCGATATCGTCGATGCTGACCAGCAGACCGACTTTCTTCGCTCGCAGAAAGTAAAAGCGAAACAGGTTTTCGATGTCCTCACGGGAATTACCCCGTGCATCGCTGTAGGTTGGTGAAATCATCTTGACGAGGGCGCCGCGGTCTTTGAGTTCTGCCGCCTCGTGGCCTCGATCGACCCACGTGCGAAGCTGTTGCTCCGCACTCTCCGGGGGTCCTCCACACGACGCCAGTCCCGTCGCAAACAGCACGGTCAACAGGGGGCGCCAGGCCGTGGATGTGGTCGGCGCCCGGATGTCGGATACCTCGGCCATCATCTGCTAAAGTCTACTGAGAAAGTCCACAGCAGACGGCCAGTGCGATCCGAATTGTGACGCAGGTCCCACTTTGCTGACGGTCTTGCGGTAATTCATACGGGGTAGACCCGATACCTGGACACAATATGTCAGTCAAACTTCTTTCCGAAAGCAGGGGCGCGACCATCACCGATGAGGATCAGGCGCGCATCGACGCCATTCTCGCGTTCTGGTTCAAGGAGCATGAACTGAGCGCGCCGCAGATCGACCGCCGTATGGATATCTGGTTCGGCGAAGACCCGGCATTCGATCACGAGATTCAAGAGAATTTTTCTGCCGACGTCGCACAGGCGTCGGAGGGCAGGCTGGATCACTGGGCCGATGAGCCTCGCGGACGGCTGGCGCTGATCTTGCTGCTAGACCAGTTCCGGCGAAACATCTATCGCGGATCGGCGAAAGCTTTCGAGAAGGACAGGGCCGCACTCAAACTCTGCGTCGAGGGTGCAATGCAGAAGAAGGATCGCGGACTGACACCAATCCAGCGGGCGTTCTTCTATATGCCGCTGCAGCACGCCGAATCGCAAAAGGTGCAGGCCAAGTCCGTCGAGCTATATGGCAAACTCGCCGAGACCGTGTCACCGACCTTTATGGAAACATTCCTTACTATCGCGCAGTTCGCCGAACTGCATCGGGACATCATTGATCAGTACGGCCGCTTTCCACACCGGAACTCGTTACTCGGCCGCGAAAATACGCCGGAAGAAGACGAGTACCTGGCGGGCGACGCGCCCGACTTCGGCCAGAATTAGGGGACAGTGACTTAAAGTGCCAGGGAACTTCGATCGCTGGCACTTTAAGTCACTGTCCCCCCAAGTAGTGGGACTCGTCGATCGCTTCGCCGGAGATACGCGCATAACGCCAGGTCAGCATGACGGCCGCCACCGATAGCCCGGCAACGAATCCGCCCCAGATGTAGTTGGGCGGAAGTTTGTACGTAACCGCCGCCATGTAGGCGAGCGGGAACGCGATGACCCAATAGGCGAAGATATTGATGGCCATCGGCAGCCGCGTGTCCTTATAGCCTCGCAGTGCGCCCGCGGCCCCGATCTGGATGCCGTCAGCTACCTGGAAAACAGCCGCCATGAGCAACAGGGATATCGCGATTCCCTTGACTGCCGTGTCCTCCGTATAAAGGCCGACGACCGCATCGCGGAACAGCAGCAGGAAAGTTGCGGAACACGCCATGAACAGGGCGCACACGAAGATCCCGAAGCCGCCTGCGAAACGCGCGTATTCGAGATCACCCTTGCCCAGTGAGTAGCCGACGCGAATCGTTATCGCCGAGTTCAGTGCCAGCGGGACCATGAACATCGTCGAAGCAAAATTGATCGCGATCTGGTGGGCGGCCGTGATTTCCGGTCCGAGAGTACCCATCAGGATCGACACGGCATTGAACAAGCCCGCTTCGGCCGTGATCGTTATCGCAATCGGCACGCCCAGAAAGATGATCTCCTTCAGCACGTGCGGGCGCATCGGCGAGAGCCGCGAAAACAGGTCCAGCGGCTCGTAGACCTTGCTCGCGATCATATAGGTCGCCAGTATGATCGCGATGATCCACATCGTGATGCCACTCGCGAGCCCGCAGCCCACCGCGCCCATCACCGGCGCGCCGAGTTTGCCGAACATCAATACCCAGTTCAGGAACACGTTGCACGCCAGCGCAAAGATGGATGTGTACATGATCGGCTTCGTGTAGCCGATGCCTTCCGTGGTGAACCGCAGCGCCAGAAAGATGAACATCCCCGGTGCACCGAGCGTGATCATCTTCACGTAACCGACGGTCATGTCGCGAAAGGCGATGTCGATACCGATGGCCGCCAGCGTCGATGCAGCGAAGACCCAGGCGAACAGCATGATCGGGACGGCGAGGAAGATGCCCAGGTATACACCCTGCCGCGTATATCGCCCGATCAGCGCCACGTCGCCGGCGCCGTGGTGGCGCGAGGAGATGGGCGAGATCGCCATCAACACGCCCAGCACGAGCGCGAAGCCCATGAACCAGACACTGCCGCCGACTGCTACCGCCGCCAGCGACTCGGCGCCGAGCTGGCCTGCCATCACGGCGTCGGTGAAGTTCATGCCCGCAACCGACAGGTTGTTGATGATCAATGGCCACGCGATGCTCAAAAGCGCTTTGGTTTCGCGCCCGAAACGTCGGACTATTTGCTGCATCTGCATCTGCCGTGGCTGCCGGGATTTCCCGGCCGGGATATCGAAGTGCGCAGAAGCCGTGTTGCTGCCTGGAAAATATGGGAGACGCTTCTACGTTCCACTCGGTCAATAGTGTAAAGTTGCTTCGCGCTCGTGTGAAACACTCTCTCTCCGGAGGCATTATGCTGCACGATGGTCGATCCGTTCGCGTTGCCGTTGTCGGCGGCTCGCGTATCCCGTTCTGTCGCTCACATTCCGTATACCGAAAGTGCACCAACCAGGACCTCATGACTGCGGCCCTGCAGGGGCTCGTAACGAAGCTCGACCTGCGCGGCCAGACCATGGGGGACGTCGCCCTGGGTGCGGTCATCAAGCATTCGCGCGACTGGAACCTCGCCCGCGAAAGCGTAATCGACTCGGGCCTGACGCTACGCACGCCCGGCATGGACCTGCAGCGTGCCTGCGGCACGAGTATCGAAGCGGCGATCCTTATCGCCAACAAGATCGCCCTGGGCCAGATCGACTGCGGTATCGCCGGCGGTACAGATACCGTCAGCGATGCCCCCATCGTGTTTCGCGACGAATTCCGCCACATTCTGCTGGACGTTCACGCCGCGCGTACGGCGGCGCAGCGTTTCATGCCCTGGCTCCGGCTGCGCCCGAAGCACTTTGCGCCGGAGTTCCCGGACGTCGTCGAACCACGCACCGGCCTTTCCATGGGCGAGAGCATGGAAAAGACGGCGAAAGAATGGGACGTGCAGCGTGAGCACCAGGACCAGCTCGCGCTCGCCAGTCACGTAAAAGCCGCGGCGGCCTACGATGCCGGCTGGTACGAAGATCTCGTCCTGCCGTTTATGGACGCGGAGGAGGACAACAACATCCGCCGCGATACGACATTCGAAAAGCTACAGAAACTGAAGCCCGTGTTCGACAAGTCGGCGGACGGCACGATGACAGCCGGCAACAGCACGCCGCTGACCGATGGTGCCGCGGCGGTGTTGCTCGCGAACGAGGATTGGGCACGCAAAAAGAACCTGCCGGTACTTGCCTACCTGACGTTCGCCAGGGTCGCAGCAGTCAATTTTATGCACGAAGAAGGCTTGCTGATGGCACCCGCCTATGCAGTCTCCGACATGCTGAAGCAGGCGGACCTGCGACTGCAGGACTTCGATTTCTACGAAATTCATGAAGCGTTCGCGGCACAGGTGATCGCCACCCTGAAAGCATGGCAGTCCGAAAAATTCTGCCGTGAGAAGCTCGGTCGGAACGATGCCATGGGGCCGATCGATCTCTCGAAGCTGAACGTCAAGGGCGGCAGCGTCGCGATCGGTCATCCTTTCGGCGCAACAGGCGCCCGGGTAATTGCAACGATGGCGAAACTTCTCAGCGAGAAGGGTTCCGGGCGTGGACTTATTTCTGTCTGCGCGGCAGGCGGCATGGGCGTTACCGCAATCATGGAAGCTGCTTGAGCCGAGCGCCGGGAGGCGCCGCTTAGTCAAGGGGGACGAAAGGCCTAATGAGCGACTTCAGCGCCTTTCTGGCCCTGCTCAACAGCTATCTGTGGCACGAGTACGTGCTGTTCGCGATCGTCGGCACGGGCATCCTGTTCACGATCTGGAGCGGCTTCTCCCAATACCGCGCGCTCACGCACGGTCCCGCCGTCGTGCGGGGTATCTACGACGACCCGAACGATCCCGGCGCCATCAATCACTTCCAGGCGCTGTCGGCAGCCCTGTCGGCGACCGTCGGCCTCGGCAATATCGGCGGCGTTGCGCTCGCGATCGCGCTTGGCGGTCCCGGCGCCATGTTCTGGATGTGGGTAATCGGTTTCCTCGGCATGGCGATAAAGCTCACCGAGGTCACGATGTCGATGCTCTACCGCAACACCGACAATCCCGAGAACCCGCATGGCGGGCCGATGTGGGTCGCGGCGAAGGCCCTGGAGCGGAAAAACCTGGGCGGACTCGGCCGCGCCATCGGCATCGTGTTCTGCGTGATGCTGCTCGTCTCCACCACCACGGGTGGCAACATGTTCCAGGCCTGGAACGTGGGCGAACTCACCGAGGAATACTTCGGCGTGCCCAGCTGGATCTGCGGCATCGTACTCGCGATCGCGGTGGGCTCCGTC
>JBFEXY010000083.1:0-8689 GCA_041562415.1 Woeseiaceae bacterium | reverse complement strand
TCTGCCAACAACAGGCCGTAGCATCGCGCGCCGGGAGGGGAATCATCAGTAAAGTCGGCTACAAAGAGCTGGTCGAGGCTGCCGAGGCGCGGATACGGATCATTTCCGCCGAGGAAGCGATCGGCAGGCTGGGCTCGGACGAGGTGGTTTTCGTCGACCTGCGAGACGTCAGGGAACTGAAACGGGAAGGCGGTATACCGGGTGCGTTCCACTGTCCGCGAGGCTTGCTCGAGTTCTGGATCGATCCCGAGAGCCCCTACCACCATGCCGTGTTCGCCGAACCGAAGGAATTCATCTTCTTCTGCAACCTGGGCTGGCGTTCCGCCCTCGCGGCGGACATCGCCCAGCAGATGGGACTGAAGACCTGCCATATCGACGGCGGCTTCAAAGCGTGGAAAGCGCTTGGTGGAGAGGTCGCGCAGGGTAAGAAATAATTGAGCCCGCAGTTACCCTCCTTCCACTGGCGTTTGCTGTTCCTGGATAGTCACCAGGAATGCGATGATATTTCGAATCTGTTGGGGCGAGAGCCGACCCGCGGATGCCTCGAACTCCTTATCGTGACCGAAGACCGGGGCGTCATAAAACGCCGGCATTTCGCTCATATTGTGGGTGCTTATGATCTCGTCGTCACGACCCCAGATCTTGGAAAACGTTTTCGAGGTCGGGAATGTCCCGCCATTTCTCTCGCTTATCCGGGTAAGGTCTGCCGGTTTTAGCCTCAGACCCTCCGCCAGAACGCCATCACCAATTCCTGTCGCACCATGGCATACCGCGCACTTGTCATCGAACTGCTGACGCCCGGCCTCCACCCCGCCCGCCTGCTGCGCAAGCACATTATCGGCAGGTACCACAAGCAGTAACGCCAACCCGGCACCGGCGACGATTGTTCCGACACCGTGCCTCGTGTGAATACGACGCGCTGCAAATTCAGCTAACAAATTCCTAATCACAATAGATCTCCCCTCGAACGGTCGCCTATGACAATCCTCAGTCCGTAAAGACGTTGCGGCTGACATCCAGAGGACGGCGGGAACCGAATCTCCAAGTCTCCGACTTCGAATGTTTTTGTTTTCGTCGGCAAACTTTGGCCTGTATGCAATGACAATAATTAGTTGTCAATAAGGAAAAATACTTAGCGGGACCGATTGCCCTGTTCGAGATATTGCGCTACGAAAAGGAAATAGCAAACGCAAAACCATAATGACAAGAAGAAGAATCATGCACATCTCTATCGAGAAACCACACGCGGCCGTGTCGGTGGCTGTTAACCTTTTGCTGGTCTCATTGATTTCTCCTGCGCAGCTACACGCACAATACGAACAGTCAGTCATGCCGACCTTCGAGGAAACTCATGCGCAGATCAAGGAGTTGATCCTGGACAAACAGATTCTCCAGAATCACTGGCACAAGATGGACTTTCCCCAGTACAACCACTTTGATGATGCTGTTTGGTCCTTGATTATGTACTCAGGCGACGAGTGCAAGATTACATATCGCCGGAAATTCGAGGTATCGCACAAATCTCAGGAAAGCGTTAAGCCAATCTATGGTGATAAACCGGCGAAAATCATCGGCTACAAGACAGCGAAATTCGATATGGCACAGGTCGAGACCATAGAAATTCACGACTACGGTGACAGCCGGGGCTCTATCCCTTCCGTCGGGATAAGGTTTATCGGCCCAACGGCTGAATGGCAGACAATTGGTGATAAACCAAGAAAAGCTGACCTCTCAAAAGACCCGGTAATGAAAGAGGACAATGCGATCAGCGTATCGGCAAAGGACTCGGAACGAGTTCTCGAGGCTTTCCAGCATTTGAAGGCGCTCTGCCAGACCGATATTGCTGATTAATCGTAATTTGAACGGTACTGAGGGAGAACCTCGATAAGCCCGCGCGAGATAGCGATGCGGCCGATTCAGCCGAAATCGTGCGGCGGGCGCTTGCTATCCGGGCGCGCAATAGTAATCCTTTCAGGTCACAAGCCCTAAAAAGATTTCAAAGCGCACTTCCGGTTCCCGATGCAGCGGTTAAAACACATGGCTTATTGGCCGATCCCGCCCGACCTTTCGCGATCCCATGATTAGCCGCGACAACGCATCTCCCTGGCCGGACGTCGAAGACGCTGCAATTGTTTTCGTGCTGGATGCCCGGGACGACTTCGAAGCCGGGCTATTACGGGACTGGGTGGAATCCAGCAGGCCACAGGACGACCCGGGTTCGGGGTATTCGTTTGTCAAACTCCCGAGGGGCCGTGCGGACGACTGGCTGGCCAGCCTGCGAGAACACGGTGACGCTGTCTGGCTGCAGCCGCTGCGTATCGCCTGGCTCCCGGCGCCGGACAAGCGCCACGACCGACCCCTGCTGGATCTGTTTCACGGCCGTATCGCCGAACCCGGCAGGACCCGGCGGCGGTGGCTCGCCAAACACCGGCCAGAAAGGCTCGCTTACATCGTGGGTGATGGCGCCTACATCGAGGAAATGCGAACGCGACAGGCCGAGGCCGCCGTCGACGACGATGCGTTTGCGGAATTCGTCACCAACCAGGCGCTGATCGCCCTGGAACGATCGGAGCGCATTTTTCGCGGTGCGCGTTATAAGGTTCCCCGCATCCTGCCCGGCGAGGTTTTCGCAAATGCAGACTTTCGGAACCTGATCGCGAATGTTGCGCAACAGCGCGACCGTCCTGTACGGGATGTGCTGGCGCAAGCCGAACGCTACCTGCAGGAAATGGCGGCAACGCAAACGCCATTCACGCTCGAGATGATAAACGCGTTGTATCGATACGCGTGCCGCAGCCACCACGATTCACGTATCGACGTCGACGAGACGCAGCTGGAACGGGTGGCGGAAATGGTGGCCACGCGCCCCGTCATTTTCCTGATCAGTCACAAGTCGATGCTCGACACGATGGCGCTGTCCCTGGTTCTGTTCGATGCGGATCTTCCGTTACCGCTGACTTTTGGTGGCATCAACCTGAACACACCAGGTCTCGGCGCGCTCGCCCGCCGGAGTGGCATCATCTTCCTGCGGCGTTCTTTCCAGGACAACGAGATCTACAAATCGACGTTTCGCCGTTATATCGACTACCTCATCGAGAAGCGTTTCTCGCTGCTCTGGGCACTGGAAGGAACACGCTCGCGCACCGGCAAACTGCTGCCGCCGCGATTCGGCCTGTTCAATTACGTCTTCGAGTCGATACAGAGGACCCGGCTGTACGACGTGACGTTCGTCCCCGTCAGCGTCGCCTACGACCAGATCACTGAAGTTGAGGACTACTCGATCGAACAGCGCGGCCAGAAGAAAAAGCCCGAGGGAATCACGTGGCCGCTCCGGTTCCTGAGACGTGGCCGGTCACGCGGCCAGATACATCTGCGATTCGGCGAGGGGCTGACCGTCAGGGAACTGGTCGAGCCGGCAGAACTCGAAGCCGGCATCAACGACCGGCGGAAGCAGACGCTCGTCGCGACGCTCGCATTCGAAGTTGCGGTCCGCATGAACGCTGCGACGCCGATCACGGCCACAGCGATCATTACCCTGATCTTGCTTGCCAGTGGCAACCGCGCACAGAGCTTTGCGGAAATCCAGGCGATCGCTCGCGCGGGTGCGGCCCTGATCCGACGCCGGCATCTGGAGATTGTCGGACGCTCGAATTTTCAGGACGCCGAAGCCGTACTTGCGACGCTCGCCGAACTCCACGAGACCGGCATCGTCAGCTACCTTGACGAAGGTACCGAGCGACTCTATATGATCAGCCCTGACCAGCACCTCAATGCCGCTTACTATCGCAACACGGCGATCCACTATTTCATTCTCGACGCCTTCGTCGAAATCGCGTTGCTGGACGCGGCCACCAATACCGAAGATCCGGTCGAGGCTTTCTTCATCCGGACGAGCAAACTCAGGGAATTCTTCAAGTTCGAGTTCTACTTTCCGCGGCGAGCGGAATTCCGGGAAGAGATCGAAAAGCGTGTGCGGGAGCGGTTCGGCGATTGGGAAGATATCGTTCGGCGCGACGAGGCCGGCGTGCGCGATTCACTGAACGACGTCCAGCTGCTGGTCGCGCACGGCGTGCTGCGCTCCTTTGTCGACGCCTACCGGATCGTCGCCAGTGTCCTTGTGGCTGCCGGTGCCGATGCCATTGATGGCGAAAGTGATTTCCTCGCGCAATGCCTTAAGACCGGCAAGCAGCAGCTACTGCAGCGGCGCGTGTTCTCGGAAGAGTCGATTTCGAAGTCGCTTTACCAGACCGGCCTGCAGCTCGCGAATTACAGGGGGCTGCTTGCGGCGAACCGTGCGGCAGAGCGCCAGGAATTCCACCGGGAGTTTCGTCGCATCACCAATCGGCTGGATGAGATACTCGCGATTACGCTGGCAAAGGCCGAAGACCGCTAGCCGCTGACGTCTTACACCCCAAGTTTCCGCTTTGCTCTGTCAGAACTGGCCGTACATCTGGTCCGGAGTAAGAACCTTCGGAAAGCGTTCCCGCAACAGCCGCCGCGTTTCGTAACAGAGATGGCAGTGGTCGGCGTAACCGTCTTCGTGGTGCAGACCGTACCGGCGCACGATCTCCGCCGGACCACCGGCGAGCAGGGGCCCGACGATCGGGTGCTCGTCAGCATCGTAGTCGTCCATAATCTCGGGCAACGGACGCTGTAACAGGTTGCCAATGGAAATGCCCTGGCAAACGTGCAGGTTGCCGAACGGGTCGACGTGCACGCGCGCGGGTGCTCGCAGGTCCTCCCAGGGACACCGGTCGAACTGCTCCCAGGGCTTCATTGCAACTCGCGATGCGAGCTTTTCGGCGGCCCGGCCCCGGAACAGTACAGCCGACTCGCCGGGCGGCAGCTTGCCCGCGGCGCCGACGACGTCACCGGCTTCGGGTGGGGCCACCGTAATGAAGTCCACCGGTATGCCGAGCTTGCGTGCCGCAGCGCGAGCGATATCAGGAAAGATTATTCCGTCTTCCTTGCCGTGATAGGCGTCGCTGCTGATGGAAAGGTCCTCGACGAGGTCGGCAAAAGGCTGTAGCTGCTTCTCGGCCTCTGCGTCCGAGGTCGCCCAGTAGGCGTTGCTGACGATGCCGACCCGGAAGCCGGACTCACGCGCCAGGTGCACACCTGCAAGAAGCGTGTCGTAATAGAGAAAAGGCTCTCCGCCTTCGAAGTAGATCCATTCGATCGTGCCCAGCGCCCTGGCCTGCTCAATTATCTGCCCGATGATCTCCAGCGTCATGGTGCCGGTCTGCGTTGGACCGCCCCAGACGAAACAGTGATCGCACTCATAATTGCACTCATACGTCAGCAACAGGTGCAGGCCGGAGAGCGGTTTTGACCGTGGCTTTTCAATGGGCTCTGTCATCGCAATGACTATGGTACTCCGCACGATGCGTTTTGGCTTGCAATCACGATAGAATCTCCAGACCTTCAACGCACGCGAATTCCTCGACCTCAAGACATGACGTATACCCCGATTCGTGGCGTGCTGGTGCCGCTGCTGACACCGTTCAACGACGACATGACGGTCGCGACCGGTCTCTATGTCGAGCATGCGAAGTGGCTGCTCGACCAGGGTTGCGCCGGGCTGGTGCCTTTCGGCACCACGGGCGAGGCGCTGTCGGTCGGCATTGACGAGCGCATCGCCGCGGTGCGGGCGCTCGTCGATGGCGGAATCGACCCGTCACTGATGATCCCGGGAACGGGGCTCTCGAATGTCGCTGACACCGCGCGATTGTCGCGCGCCTGCCTCGACCTGGGCTGCTCGGGCGTGATGACGCTGCCGCCATTCTATTACAAGGGCGTAAGCGAAGAAGGGCTCTACCGGCATTTCGTGCAGCTGCTCGGAGCGATCGGCGAGGACGCCCGAATCTTCCTCTATCACATCCCGCCGATCGCGATCGTCGGCATCCCGACGGCGCTCGCGGCACGCCTGCATGCCGAATTCCCCGAGCAGATCGTCGGCATCAAGGACAGCTCCGGCGAATGGGAAAACACGCGCGGGCTGCTCGATATCGACGGCCTGGTCGTTTACCCGGGCTCGGAACTACCGCTTATCGACGCGCTCGAGCTCGGCGCGCCCGGCTGCATCTCGGCAACGGCGAATCTCAATGGTGGCGCAATCGCGAAGCTCATCGACGCGTACTTCGACGGTGACACCGTACTCGTGAGTGAATTGCAGCAGGAGGTGAGGCGGTTTCGCCTGCTCATCCAGGACTACGCGCCGATCCCAGCGCAGAAGCGGCTGCTTGCACTGGTGACCGGCGACGAGCGATGGGCCAACGTGCGGCCGCCACTGATCGAGATGCCCGGGGAACAAGGCCGGAAATTGCTGAGCACGCTGCGCAGCGAATTCGACTTCGACGTTCCGGCAGGATAATCCTTGCAAATACGCCCGAATCACAGGGCGATGGACGTGTATCCGACGTATGCGATCGCGGCCGCGGTCGCGGCGATCAGCGCGTAAGGCAGCTGCGTCAGCGCGTGTTCCATGACGCTAACGCCGCTACTCTGTGCCGAGAGCACGGTCGCGTCGCCATAGAAGCACGCGTGGCTGCCGAAGGAACTCGCCGACAGCAGTGCCCCGATCGTCAGGGCGGTCGGCACATCCATCGCTTCGCCGAGCGGCATGACGATCGGGATGGCGATCGCGAACACGCCCCAGGACGAGCCCGTCGCAAACGACACCAGCGCCATGGTCAGGAACACGATGACCGGGTAGAAGAGCGGCGACATCAGCGGCTGCACCGACTCGATAACGAACTGTGGCAACCCTAGCTGGTCGTTGACGGTCTTGAACATGAACGCGACCACGACGATCGCGAGCGGTGGAATCATGATCTTGAACCCGTCGAGAACAGCATCGAGCGCCTCGTATGCGCCGAGCAGCTTCATTATCACGACCAGCGGGATAGTCAGCGCAAGCGTAGCGATGATGCCGCGCAGCAGGTCGATATCGAAATACCAGGAGAAACCGATCAGCGCAAGGAGGGGCACGAGAAACACCCAGATGTTGCTTCGAGGCTGCCCGTTCTCGTCGACCGGCCCGTCACCGACCTCGATCTGGTCGACCGGCTCCATCGCGGCGATGCCCTGCTGTGCAAGTTCCTCGGCGGCCCTCATGTGCCCGATTAGCGGAAACCGTCCCGTAGCAACCAGCGGCACCAGCAACAGCGCAATAATCGGATAGAACATGAACGGGATGCCGGAGATATACATCTTCATCCCCTCGCCGACCGCCGCGGACCCCGTGGTCTCGAGTACCGCGGCGAAGAATACGGCCCACGTGGAAATCGGCACGAGCACGCAGGTCGGCGCCGCGGTCGAGTCGACGACATAGGACAGCATCGCTCTGGATACCTTGAAGCCGTCGGTGACCTTCTTCATCGAATTGCCGATCGCGATGGCGTTCAGGTAGTCATCGATGAACAGGACCATGCCGAGAAACCACGTGACCAGCATGGACTTGTTGCGCGTGTTCGCGTGCTGGGCCATCTTGCGGGCGAAGGCCGAGGCGCCGCCCGTTTTGATCAGGATATAGATCAGGCTGCCCATGAGCCCGCAGACCATGATGACCCAGCCGATGGTCTCGTCCTGCATGACTTCGAGCATGATGTCCGAGAACGTGCTAACGACGGCCGTCGGGTCCAGCAGCAGGATCCCGATAACGACGCCGGTCAGGAGAGCCGCGACAGGACGGTGGGTGAGCACCGCGGTGGTGATAACGAACGCGGTCGGCAAGAGGCTCAACAAGCCGGAATGATCCACAGGCACCCCCGGAGTAGTTTCCGGTATTGTAGGCACACCATCGAGAAGGTTGAAAGATATTGGCGAAGCCGACCGAATGTCGCTTTATGCAGAAATCCACGACATTTGTCTGGCGTATGTTTGCGGTCGGGGCGAACCGATTCGTAAAAGGATAGAATTTTCTGTCCTTCGACGGCTATCGTTTTTATGATAGCAACGCACTACGTGAGCTGGCGGTAGTTCTCATCGCCGCAGAACGAGCTGATCGACGCTCGTAGCTAACTAACTGGATGCCGGTGAAACAGCACGACATTTCTCTAACCGAACGGCGGCAACGCCGGGCAATAGTTCTTGCCGGAATAGTCGGGGCATTTCTGCTGACGGTAATGTGTTACTGGCCGTCGCTCAGCGGGCCATTCGTATTCGACGACATACCGAATCTGGAGCTTCTGGGTAAAGGCGACGGATTGACGTCGCCGGAAAAGTACATCGAATTCGTCTTTAGCGCCCGCTCCAGCACATTGGGACGGCCCCTAAGTCTTATGAGCTTTACGCTGGACGGCCAGAACTGGCCGACCGACCCGCGTCCCTTCCGGATCACAAATCTACTGCTGCATCTGGCAAACGGGCTGCTCGTATTCTTTCTGACGCGAGCGATTTTCTCAACGTCGCAAAAGCCGGAGACTTCCACGAGACTCGCTTTGCTTTGCATGACGTTGTGGTTGCTTCATCCGTTACTGGTATCGACCACCGCTTATATCGTTCAGCGCATGACACAGCTCAGCGCCCTGTTCACCCTGGCAGGACTGCTGTGTTACATGCACGGCAGGCGGCACCTCGCGGAGGAGGTCCGAAAAGGCTGGTACTGGGTTATCGGCGGAATGGGTTTCTTCGGAATGCTTGCTTTGTTGAGTAAAGAAACGGCCATTTTGTTGCCCGGCTTCGCTTT
>JBFEXY010000082.1:0-8743 GCA_041562415.1 Woeseiaceae bacterium | reverse complement strand
GCCGCTTTCTTCAGCTCTACGACCGGCGCGCCGGTGCGAACGAGCGCATTGATATCCAGGATCAGCACGATGCGGCCGTCGCCGAGTATCGTCGCACCCGTAATCCCGCGGATACTCGCAAGCTGCGGTCCGACCGATTTGACGACGATCTCGCGGCTGGCGAGCATCTCGTCGGTTAGAAGTGCCGCGGAAAATTCGCCGGCGCGAACCAGGATGACGGGTACGAACGGCTCGTCCTTCGGAAGGACCGCAGCCTGCCCTCCGAGGTACATGCCGAGGTGCCGGAAGCGGTAAGTTTCTTCGCCGTACTGGTAGCTCGGTTCGCTCTGGCTGAGCAGGTTCTCGAGTTCCCCCCTCGGAATCCGCGCCACGCCCTCTACGGACGGAAGCGGCAGCGCGTAAACCTCTTCACCGGTGCGCACGATCAGTGCCTGCGTTATGGCGAGCGTGAATGGCAGACGCACCGTGAAGTTCGTGCCCTGACCGGTTACGGACGAGATGCGCAGAGACCCGCCGAGCTTTTTCACTTCGTTGGCGACGACATCCATACCAACGCCGCGTCCTGCTGCCTGCGTGAGTTTGCCTGCGGTTGAGAAGCCTGGCGTCAGTATCAGGCCCATGATTTCTTCGTCGGTCACCTTGCTATCGGGCTGCAGGAGCTCGAGTTCGTAGGCCTTGCGGCGAATCGTCTCTACGTCGAGACCGGCGCCATCATCCGAGACGTCGATGACCATCTCGGCACCTTCGCGATGCAATCGAATGGTGATCTGGCCCGTCGGCGGTTTGCCATTGCCCTGTCGGACGTCGGGCTCTTCGATGCCGTGGACGACGGCGTTGCGAAGCATATGTTCGAACGGCGGAAGCATCTTCTCGAGTACCTGTCGGTCGAGCTCGCCGGACGCTCCCTCTACCGACAGTTCGGCCCGCTTGCCGGCCTCCTGGGCAACCTGCCGTACCAGCCTCGTCAGCCGTGGAACGTGTCGCTCGAACGGCACCATGCGCGTGCGCATGAGGCCGTCCTGCAGTTCCGCGGTCACTCGCGACTGCTGCACGAGCAGGCTCTCGGCCTCGGTGGTCAGGGACCTCAGCAGGTCCTTGATGCTCTCCAGGTCGCTGGCCGACTCGGCAAGCGCACGTGAAAGCTGCTGGATGGTCGAATAACGATCGAGCTCCAGCGGATCGAAGTCCTTGGCCACCAGCGTCTCCTGGTGGCCGGCCATGATCTGCGCCTCGGTCTCGATCTCCAGTTTCCGCAGCTGCTCGCGCAGTCGTGCGACAGTCTGCTCGAATTCGTCGACGTGAAACTCTACCGAGCTGACCTGCTGGTTGAGCCGGGAATGATAGATGCTGATCTCGCCTGCGGCATTGAGCAGGTCCTCGAGCAGTTCGGCATCGATGCGCGCAAATTCCTTGCGTGGCTCCGGCTGTTTGACCGGCGGCAGGTCTGCCGCCGGCCGGGCCGCGAACACCGGCTCGGGCCTCGGTTCGGGTTCCGGCTCGGGTTCGGGTTCGGGTTCGGGCTCGGCTTCGGGTTCGGGTTCGGGTTCCGGTTCGGGCTCGAGCTCGGGTTCCGGTTCGGGCTCGGGTTCGGGTTCCGGTTCGGGCTCGAGCTCGGGCTCGTCGCCCGCGCTGGCACCAATCTCAGCCAGTTCATCTGCGAGGTGCGAGTCGACGATAACCATGCTGACCGTGTCGTCGGGTTCGACGGTAAACGCCGCGGGCTGCACGCCTGTCTCCGCCATCACCAGTTCCACGTCGACGTCAATTGCAACCTCGAAACCGGCATTCGCATCCCGGATACGCTTTTCGAGTTCGGCGGCCGGCAGCACGGCCTTGCCGGCAATCACCATGTCGCGCATGCGGTGCAGCTCGTCGATGCTGTGCTGCAGCAGCTCTTCCACACCGGCACTCGACTGCACGCGACCTTCGTCCACTGATATGAGCAGGGTCTCCAGCTCGTGGCTCAGGTTGCCCATTGCCGTAATTCCGGCCATCCGGGCGCCGCCCTTGAGCGTGTGCAGATGCCGCTTGAGTTCCTGCACGGCCTGTCTCGCATTCTTGTTTTTGACCCAGAGGCCGAACGCCTTGTCCGTCGATTCCAGGAGTTCCGCGGACTCCTCGGTAAAGATTGCGGCGATTTCCTTGTCGTAATCGGCCTCCACGTGTTCGGCTTCGGCAACGACCGGCTTCGGCCTGGCTTCCGGTACTTTTTCCTCCGGCACCTCAGCAACCGTTCCATCGGGCTGCAGGGCATTCGTCAGCCTGGTGATGTGCTCGACAAGCGCTGTATAGTCGGCCCGCTTCTGGTCGGCTTTATTGATATCGCCGACTATCGTCGCGATCGCTTTCGCGGCCGCCTTCAGGGCGTCGATACCTGACACCTGGAAACCGATCTTGTAATCGTAGACGCGCCGTACCAGTCGATTCAGCGCGCCCGCAACGGCCACGCCTCGCTCGACGTTTGCCATGTTGGCGCTGCCATGCAGCGTATGGCAGGCACGATACAGCTTGTCAGTAACTTCGAATGGCGGCTGACGTCCGTCGCAGGCCTTCAGGTAATCGACAATGACCTTGAGATGCCCGGCGGTTTCCTTCGCGAAAATATCGAGAAGCACCGGATCCATTTCCAGTGCCGGCCGTTCCTCTTCGGCGACGTGCGCCGGCTTTTCGATTGTGAGGACGGCTGCATTGGGGTCGCCTTCGGCGAAAGCGCGCGCGCGTGCCACCAACAGGCTTATGTCGCTGTCTGGCTCGGTACCGACCTCCAGTTGCTCGATCAACTCCGGAACGGCGGCGGCGGCCTCCAGTATGAAGTCCACCATCGGCGGTGTGCGAACCAGCGTGCGGTTGATTAGTTTGTTGAGCAGGTTTTCGACGGCCCAGCAGTACTCGCCGATACGTTCCGCACCGACCATGCGTCCGCTGCCCTTCAGGGTGTGGAAAGAGCGCCGCACGGTTATCAGCGCTTCCATGTCGTCGGGCGCGTCGCTCCATACCGGCAGATTACGCTTGATCGATGCGATCTCCTCCTTCGCTTCCTCTATAAAAAGTTCCAGGAGCTCGGGATCCAGGTGTTCGGCGTCAGACGCGACAACGGGCAGCGGCATGACTGCGGTCGCCTGTGGCACGCCCGCTGCTTCCTGTTCGACCGCATGCGCCTCGACGTCCGCTCGCGGTATTTTTTGCGTGGTTTCGGGCACCTCGCTTGCGGCGTCCTGTTCGAGGCGCTGCCCTACGTCGCGCAGAACCGTCAGACAGGCTTCGGCATTGTCCAGCATGTACCAGGGGTCGGCACGGCCGGCTTTCACCGTCTCCATGTAGTACTCGATGCTGACGATGGCATCCGCGAGTCGATCGGTTTCCTTTTGAGTCAGGCGGGACGGTCCGCCGCCCTGCAGCGTCAACACGATCAGCTTCCCGATACGCTCCATGACATCCATGGCGCGCGTCTTATTCAGCATCAACAGGCCGGCCCGGATCCCTCGCACCAGCGACGGCACGCTGTCGAGGCCCTGTGACGGCGCCTGTGACGCGATACTCTGACCGATCGTCTCCTTGATCCTCGCGAGGTTGATGATGCACTCGCGCATCACCGACTCGGCCACCTGCTGGTAGTCCGCCGCATCCTGTGGCGACATGTCGGTCTCGACCGGCGCCGGCGCATCCTGGGGTACCGTCAGCCGGATGAGCTGCTGGTCCAGGCGGTCCTCGACTCGCAACAGCGTGGAGGCGATATCGAGAACGACGTTGTCGTTGCTGACGCCACCACGTTCCACAACCGACTTCAGGCGATCGATTTCTCCGTCAATGTCGCTGCGCAATTCACCGAGCCCGAGCACGCCGAGCGTGTCACTGATCTTCTTCAGGAGCTCGAGTTGCGGCACGAGTTCGGACGACTTGTTCATGCCGGTGCGGACGAAGATATCCAGCACGTCCTTGACCCGCGCGAGATCCTCTTTGATCGCCGCGGCAACCGTCTTCATCAGCTTGACGCTCGGCGCCGAGAGGGCCTCCCGGGCGTGCTCCACCTGCTCGTCGCCCGGCAACAGTTCGGCGAGATTAAACGCCGAACGAATCTCGCTGATGCGTTTGCCGGTGGCGCTCGATCGCGCAACGTAATAAAGCAGGTTGTTGAGGAGATCGTCGACCGGGTGCTTGTCGAAGGCCTCGACGCCTTGGTCGATCACGAACTTGATCTGCCTGTCCGCCTGCGCCAGCAGGCGCTTGAGCGCAACCGACGTTTCGAGCCCGCCATTCTGCAGAGACTCGAGCACGCCGCCGGTCACCCACCACAACTGGTACATATCATCGCGTGTAGCCGAGTTTTCCAGCGCGGCGGTAACTTTCGAGAGCGTTTCCAGGTGCTGCTGCGCGTTGCCACCCTGGATCCATCCGAGCAGCGCCAACTGGAATTTCGGTCGCAGGCGCCTGGCCACGGTAACCGGGTCCTCCGCGCCCGCCTCGGGCCTCGCCATGGCGGTCTGGCTGCGGCTCGGCGACAGGTTCAGCAATAACAGAGTGCCTTCCGACAGCAATGGTTCGCCGCGCGCAGCTCGCAGATCGTTGAGCATCGGAAGCAACACGAGCGCAATATCCCTGCCACCGCCGAGCAGACGCTCGATATACGACGGCAGCTGCACCATCGAACGCGTCAGGGCATCGAGCCCGTCCTCCCGGCCCTTGCCTGGCCGCAGCGCCGCCAGGTATTTACAGGCGAGTTCCATCTCCTCGGCGAGCAATGCCGCGCCATAGGTTTCTGCCAGCTGCAGCGCGCCGCGCGCCTGGTGTAACAGACCCCCGGCACGAATGAGCGCCTGGGAGCCGCCGCGCCCGTCGACGCAGTCCTCGACCGCAAGGTGTGCATTACGAATCGTCTCCATCAGCTCGTTGCTGATGATGGCGAGTGCGTTTACGGGGCCCGTGATTTCGCCCTGCTCGCGCTTGTCGCTTATGCCGGTATCGCCCGTCATCGTTGCCTTGCTATCAGCCCGTGCCTGTCTTCTTTCCCGGCTGCACGCGGGTCGCATTGGAAGATGTTGACGTCATTCGCATGGTTCCCGCGAGGCCATCCGCCGGCAGCGTGAACCCGGCGACGCTCTTTCTGAGCTGCGACGCGAACTCCGACAGCTTCGAAATTGCCGCCGCCGTCGCCGTCGTCGCCTTGCCAGTCTGTTCACTTATCTCGCGCAGCTTGGTCGTGCGTCGCGTGACGTCCGCGGCCGAACCCGCCTGCTGACGCGCCGAACTCGAGATATTCTGGACCAGGTTCGCGATCTGGTTCGATACCTGTTCGATTTCGTCGAGCGCCGCACCCGCATTTTCGGCGAGCAACGCGCCGCCAACCACGTCCGTCGTACTGCGCTCCATCGACACGACCGCTTCCTTGGTGTCCGACTGGATGGTGCTGACGAGGACTTCGATTTGTTTGGTCGCGTTCGTCGAACGCTCTGCAAGTCGCTGCACCTCATCGGCAACGACCGCGAATCCGCGCCCGGCTTCGCCAGCCATCGATGCCTGGATCGACGCATTGAGCGCGAGTATGTTGGTTTGCTCGGCAATATCGTTGATCAGTTCGACGATATTGCCGATTTCCTGGGAACTCTCGCCGAGGCGTTTTATGCGCTTCGACGTGTCCTGGATGGTTTCTCGGATCGTGTTCATACCGTCGATCGTGCGGCGCACCGCCTCGCCACCCTTGTGCGCCACTTCGACGGAGTGGCGTGCAACGTCCGAGGAGCGCTCGGCATTGCCGGAGACCTCCTCGATCGATGCAGCCATCGACACGATCGATTCGGTCGCCGCATTGATTTCCCGCGCCTGGTTATCGGCCGCTCGAGACATGTGGACGGCGGCGCTCTCCGTCTGCTTGGCCGCCGAGTCGACCATGATCGCCGTTTCATTGACGGTTGTGACAAGCTTGCGAAGTTCCTCGATCGCGTAGTTGAACGAATCGGCAATGGTGCCCGTGATGTCTTCGGTAACAGTCGCTTCGACGGTGAGGTCGCCGTCTGCGAGGCTGCCCATTTCATCCAGCAGCCGCAGGATAGCCTGCTGATTTCGCTCGTTCTGTTCACCCTGATCGCGCGCCTGGCGCTCGAAGGCCGCCATGCGGATGTTCAGCAGCACGAGCACGAGCACCAGCACGACCGCAAACAGGATCAGTCCGACCGGAACCCAGGGGCTCGACAGCATCCCCGGCAACCCGACGCCCGCACTGCCACCGCGGAAAGCTCCGGCCAGCTTGTTCGCGGCTGCAGCAACTGCCTGCTGCGCCGTGCCGAGCCCCGTAAGCTGGCCGGTATTCTGGCGGACCGTGTCGACATGCTTCTCGAGATCGGCGATCAATGCGGTCAGGGGTTCGACCACCGCAGCCTGGCCGTCGGAGTCCAGCGCCGCGACGTCCAGGGCGCTGGAGCGTCCCGCAAGTGCATCGCTGACCGAACGCAGGTACCCGGCGTTCTCGGCAATGGCGGCCAACGCGGCACCCGGGTCGGCATTGCCCCTTAGCCCCGCTGCGGCGCTCGCAATGTCATTCGCACGCTGTTGCATTTCCTGGATGACCGCCGTGGAGCCGGAGCGCGTAAGCAACTCGTCGGAGATCTGCACGATTTCGTTGCCGCTCCTGCGAATGCCGCTGGTCGCCTCGATCGCCGTGCGCCTGCCAAGGATTGCCGAAGCCCGTGATTCGAGCTGCTGCCAGTCGACAGTATTGCCGGGTGCACCGGATGCTCGCCGCAATTCGGCCATCCGTCCGAGGTCACGCTCGAGGTCATCGAACGCACCGTTTCGACCGGCCAGCGCGTTCGCCGTCCGCGCGGGAATGGCCTGCGACAGCGCCGCAAGCTCTGCCGACGCCGCACCGCCGCCCGATGGAGCCAGGTATACGAGGCCGGCCGCAGCGAGGAGCGCAAGCGCGGCCAGCAGCGCCACGATCCGGAACAGGTTAGTTGTATCAGTCTTCTTGGCCATGAGGTGTAACCCGGTAAATGACTCCAGCCCGGCGACTCGGCCGTGCTCTCAACGGCGAGATCACTCGTCTGCCGCCTGCAGGAACAAATTACTCTCGACGAACCCGAACAGGTCGAAAATCGGCCAGCTCTCGTCGCCTCTACGATACTCACCCGCGAGGTAGCGCTCGCAGCGCACGGCCGTATCCGGCCGGGTGTCCGCAAATTCGTGCTCGGTGAAACGCCGAAAGCCATGGACCTCGTCCACGACCAGTCCGGCAGGCATTTCACGGTGGTTGACGGAAATGACTCGTGTCGTCCGTCGCAACGCGGTTCTCCCACTCCCGAGAAGCAGCTTCAGGTCGACGAGCGGCAACAGGTGGCCGCGAAGATTGGCGATACCCAGAAGCCAGCGCTTTGCGCCGGGGACGCGCGTCATGGAATCGGGCAGCATCAGGACCTCGCGTACCTGCTCGCGGCTCGCCACGAACTGCTCATCGCCGATTCGAAAACCGATACCAACCCACTCCGCAGGTCTCGCGGCACCACCGGCACCGGAGTGCGCAGTGATACTGCGACGCTCGATCTCACGCAGCAACTCGAAGGGCTGCTTGACCAGAGAAGCGAGCTCGACAGGTGCACTCATTCAGTCAGCCATAACCGCATTGATCTTCGCCACGAGCTCGTTCGCCCGGATCGGCTTTACCAGGTATTCAACGGCGCCCTGGCGCATGCCCCAGATCTTGTCCGTTTCCTGGTCCTTCGTGGTAATGATGATTACCGGAATACTGGATGTCCTCGGATCCTGGTTGAGCTTGCGCGTCGCCTGGAAGCCGTTCATGCCCGGCATCACAACGTCCATGAGAATGCAGTCGGGACGCGCGGCCTGTGCCTGCCGCAGCCCCTCCTCGCCACTGTCGGCAACGAGCGTGTCGAAACCGTTCTTCTCGAGCATGTTCTGAAACAGGTGCAACTCGGTCGGCGAATCGTCAATGATAAGAATGACTGCCATCAGTGTTCCTTCTGCGAAATAATGACTACGCGTACCGGGTCCTAGCCGATCTGATTTGATACGGCGCCCAGCAGTTCGTCCTTGGTGAATGGCTTCGTCAGGTACTGCTCGGACCCCACGATCCGGCCGCGGGCCCGGTCGAACAGACCGTCCTTGCTCGACAGCATGATCACGGGCGTCTCCTTGAACATCTTGTTGTGTTTGATCAGCGAGCAGGTTTCATAGCCATCGAGCCGCGGCATCATGATGTCCACGAAAATCAGATCAGGCTGATGGTCGGCGATCTTCGAAAGCGCATCGAAACCGTCGATGGCGGTAAAAACCTGACAGCCTTCCTTGGTCAGCAAGGTCTCTGCCGTGCGGCGGATCGTCTTGCTGTCATCGATAACGAGAATCTTGAGGCCGTTAAGACTTCGAGATGCACTAGTGGACACCGGATTTCCTCACGATAATGCGAATCTATGCGACTCGTTTTCCAAACCCCCAAATCCCTGAACGTCGGTCGCCAGTACCCAAGATTCGTTCAGGAAAATGTCTTGTACCATATTGACATAAGTCCCGCTACGACGCGCGCCGCAGACACGCGGTACGCCGAAAAAATGCGCGCTTGCGGCGTGTCGTCTGTATAGTTGGCGCCTTCCGAAAATAACAGGAACCAGTACACAAGATGGCCACCAAACCGCTGCGTGTCGGCATCGTGATGGATCCGATCGAGTCCATCACGCCCTACAAGGACAGCTCGCTCGCCATGCTTCTCGAGGCGGAGCGCCGCACGGCGGAAATC
>JBFEXY010000081.1:0-8831 GCA_041562415.1 Woeseiaceae bacterium | reverse complement strand
TCCCTCGAAGCCGGCCGCGCCGCGATCCGGGCGACCAATACGGGAATCAGTGCGTTCATTTCACACACCGGGAAAATCCTGGACTCCGGTGCCCAGTTCCAGGCCGTAACCATGACGATGGAGGTGCAGCCCCGGCAGGGCAGCACGCTATACGCCCGCACCGGCAACCTGCCCACACTGGCCCTCTGCCTGCTGATCCTGGCCGGTTTCTGGCTGCGCAGCTTCGCCAGGCTGTAGCATCCCCCGGGTGAGAGGATTCGCCCCGTCGTCTGCTGCGAACGCCGGCGTGTTGCTGTACGCTTTCCGGTCTTGATGACTGCACGGATAAGACCGTCAATGAGCACGCCCTACAAACCCGAATCCGTTGAGAAGGCCGCCCAGCAATACTGGCAGGAGTCGCGCTGCTTCGAGGTGCTCGAGGACGAGGACAAGGAGAAGTTCTACTGCCTGACGATGTTCCCGTACCCGAGCGGCAAGCTCCATATGGGTCACGTGCGGGTCTTTACGATCAGTGACGTTATCGCCCGCTACCATCGCATGCGGGGCAAGCACGTGCTGCAACCGATGGGCTGGGATGCCTTCGGCATGCCTGCCGAGAATGCGGCCATCAAGCGCGGTGTGCCGCCAGCGGAGTGGACATACAACAACATAGATGACATGCGCGACCAGCTGCGTCGTCTCGGCTTTGCCTACGACTGGACGCGCGAGGTTACGACCTGCCGCCCGGAGTATTATCGCTGGGAGCAATGGCTCTTCACGAGAATGTTCGAGAAAGGCCTCGTGTACCGCAAGAACTCGGTCGTCAACTGGGATCCCGTAGACCAGACGGTGCTCGCCAACGAGCAGGTTATCGACGGGCGCGGCTGGCGCTCGGATGCGCTGGTCGAGAGGCGGGAGATCCCGCAGTGGTTCATGAAGATCACGGCCTACGCCGACGAGCTGCTCGAAGGGCTCGAGAATCTTCCGGGCTGGCCGGACTCAGTCAAGACCATGCAACGAAACTGGATCGGGCGGTCCGAGGGTGTCGAACTGTCATTCGACGTCGAGGGCGAGGACGAACCGCTGGTCGTGTACACGACGCGCCCGGACACGTTGCTCGGCGTTACCTACATGGCGGTCGCCGCCGAGCATCCGCTCGCGTCAAAAGCGGCGCAGGACAATCCTGCGATTGCGGCCTTTATCGACGAATGCAAGAAGTCGCACGCGGCCGAAGCTGCCCTTGAAACGATGGAGAAAAAGGGCATGGCGCTCGGTATCGATGCAGTGCACCCGATCTCGGGCGACAGGGTGCCGTTGTGGGTCGCGAACTTCGTACTGATGAGTTACGGGACCGGTGCGGTAATGGCGGTTCCCGGGCATGACGAGCGCGACTGGGAGTTTGCGAGAAAGCACGGGCTGGAGATCAAACAGGTCATCGCGCCGGCAGACGGAACTGAAATCAATATCGACGAAGGTGCATTCGTCGACTACGGGGTACTCGTGAACTCCGGCGAGTACGACGGCATGGATTCCGCGACCGCGTTCGATGCCATTGCGGACCATTTCGAGCAAACAGGCAGCGGCCGTCGCACGGTCAACTATCGGCTGCGCGACTGGGGCGTATCCCGGCAGCGCTACTGGGGTGCGCCGATCCCCATCATCTATTGCGATGACTGCGATGCCGTTCCCGTACCCGAAGAAGAGCTGCCGGTAGTACTCCCGGAAGACGTTGAATTTACAGGCCACGGATCACCACTCAAGGATCTGCCCGATTTTTACGAGACGACCTGTCCGCGTTGCGGCAAGGCGGCGCGTCGCGAGACGGATACGTTCGATACCTTTGTCGAGTCGTCCTGGTACTTTGCGCGTTATGCGTGTCCCGACAGCGACCAGAAGATGCTCGACGAGCGTGAGGCATACTGGATGCCCGTGGACCAGTACACGGGCGGCATCGAGCATGCGATTCTGCACTTGCTGTATTCACGATTCTTCCAGCGCGTCATGCGCGACGAGGACCTGAGCGCGGCGTCGGAGCCGTTCACCAACCTCCTTACGCAGGGCATGGTGCTGAAGGACGGCGCGAAGATGTCGAAGAACAAGGGCAACACGGTTGATCCTCAGGAACTGATCGGGCGATTCGGCGCGGACACGGTTCGGCTGTTCATGATGTTCGCGGCGCCGCCGGAACAGGCCCTCGAGTGGTCCGATGAGGGCGTGCAGGGAAGCTCACGGTTCCTGAAGCGCTTCTGGGCTGCGGCCGACAAGCACGCCGCCGAGGGCGCAACGGTGGAGCTGGACGCGGCCGCACTCGATGCCGGACAGAAGGACTTGCGCCGCAAGACCCATGAGACCATAAGCAAGATTTCCGACGACATCGGCCGGCGCAACATGTTCAATACGGCTGTCGCCGCCTCGATGGAGCTTCTGAATGCGGTGAACCGTTTCGAGGACGACTCCGACCAGGGCAGAGCGGTCGAGCGGGAAGCACTCGAATCAGTGGTCCTGATGCTGTCGCCGATCGTTCCACACATCTGTCACGCGCTGTGGCAGATGCTTGGGCACGAGACTGCCCTGGTCGATCAACGCTGGCCGGAAGTGGACGAGTCGGCCCTGTCACGCGACCTCGTCGAGATCGTCGTGCAGGTCAACGGCAAGCTGCGCGGCAAGATCTCGGTTGCCGCCGACGCAGACAAGCAGTCGATCATCGACCACGCTCTCGCGGATCCGAATGCGCAGCGGTTCATCGCCGACAAAGAGGTCAGGAAGACGGTCTTGGTTCCCGGCCGCCTGGTAAACATCGTTGTATAGGATTCTCGTCCCTTTGCTGTTGCCGCTCATTGCGGCGTGCGGGTTCAGCCTGCAGGGGGCTACGTCGACGCCGTCGGCCATGCAGCGCACTTACATATCGACGCCTGACCGGTTCAGCCAGTTCTATCGCGAGTTACGCCGCAACCTGCAGGCGGCCGGTGTGGAAGTGCTGGATTCGCCGGCCGATGCAACGGCGACACTGACGATCCTCTACGATTTTACCGATCAGCGTGTATTGTCCGTGTCCGCCCGCAACGTTCCGACCGAGTTCGAGGTGTTTTACACGGTTCGTTACGCCATCACGAGCGGCGAGCAGAGCCTGCTGGAACCGCAGGAACTGACGCTGACCCGTGACTATACTTACGACTCGACGCTGGTGCTCGGCAAGGCTCGGGAAGAACAGCTCATGCGAGATGCGATCGTCGACGATCTCGTACGCGTCGTTCTGAAGCAGATTTCCGCGATCTGATACCCCGGCCGTGAGCGCCAGCAGTCCCGTACTGACAGTCGCCGACGTCCGCTTCGGCAAGCTGACGCAGCTGCTCGGGCGCTTCGGTTTGTCGCTGTGCTTGCTCGAAGACGACGCGCCCATCACCGGCAGCTTTTGGGGCGAGCCGGAGGCCGGCATCGTCAAGCGCTGCGTCTATGTGCGCCTCGATACGCCCGTTCATTCGTTACTGCACGAGGCCTGCCACGTGATCTGCATGGATGAGGTGCGCCGCGCCGGTTTCGAGTGCAATGCGGGCGGCGATGATATCGAGGAGGCCGCGGTATGCTACCTGCAGATCGTGCTGGCTGATTATCTGCCGGGCGTGGGCCGCGATCGCCTGATGCAGGACATGGACACGTGGGGCTACAGTTTCCGGCTCGGCAGCAGCCGTGCCTGGTTCGAGTCCGATGCTGCCGACGCGCACGCCTGGTTACTCGATCGCGAGCTGTTGAATGCCTCAGGAACGCCGACGTTCGAGCTCCGGAAATAGTCAAAAGATAGAGTTAAATCAACAAATTAACAGAAGCAAGGCGTGCGGTGTATAGTCGGGCATGGCCTGGTTTCGCTACATCCTCTATTTCTTCGGCATCGCGCTGCTGACGGCGATCCTGGTGCGTCTCGAGGTGGCCCACCCCGGAACATTGCGCCTGCAGGAGTTCCTTTCCGAAGGCGACGAATACGGCACCAGCGAATTTTCCGCGGTCGAAATCATCCAGCTTCTGATACTCCTGACCTGCGGTGCCCTGATGGGTTGGGTCGCCCGTTACGCCCATACACAACGGCCGCTCGCTATCCTTTTCGGCGGGCTCGCGCTGGTTTTCATGATTCGCGAACTTCATTACTTCTTCGATCAATACCTCATCGACAACCTGTGGCAAGTGCTTGCCGGAATCTGTGGCGCGCTGTTGATCGCATACTGTTACAGACACCTGAAGCGCCTGAACATCGCGCTCGCAAGGATCTGGCCGTCCGCGGGACTTACATTGATCTTTGCTGGCGCCGTCATCCTGTTCGCCTACTCGATACTGGTCGGCCACGAACCCCTCTGGCAGGCTATGCTCGGCGACGCATACGCACGTATCATCAAGATTGCCGTGGAGGAGTTCATCGAATTGATCGGCTACCTGCTGTGGCTGATCGGAACGATCGAATACGTATACCAGTCGAAGGCGCTCATGGAGCGGGAACCCAAACCCGCGGCCGTCAAACGCCGCGAGTATCGACGTCGCCACTAGGCAGCAGCGCTGTCGGGGGGAGCATGGCAACACCAACAATAGTCGACCGCATCGTGAGCGGCAGCCTCGTGCTGCAGATTGCCGTCGGCATCGCGGCGGGAGTCACGCTGGCTCAGATCTCGCCCGAGGCCGGTGCCGCTGCGATGGTGCTGGGAAACCTGTTCGTGCAGGCATTGAAAGCAGTTGCTCCGGTGCTCGTACTCGTGCTCGTCGCCTCGGCAATAGCCAACAGGCGGGCGTCTCATACCGCGCAGCTCCGCCCCATCGTAATCATGTATCTCGTCGGGACGATCGCCGCGGCGCTGCTCGCGATCACAATGAGTACTGTGTTCCCGACCACGCTTACCCTGCAGCTCCCGGAGGTCTCGGCGACGGCGCCGCAGGGTATTACCCAGGTGCTGGGCGGGCTGTTGCTGAAACTGGTCGACAATCCTGTCAATGCAATTCTTACGGCAAACTACATCGGCATCCTGGTCTGGGGCGTGTTGCTGGGCGTATTTCTTCACAACGCGGCCGATTCGACGCGGCAAATGCTGGCCGATCTTGCCGATGCGGTGACACACATTGTCCGTATCGTCATTCGGCTGGCGCCGATCGGCATATTTGGACTGGTCGCCGGCAACCTCGCGGAGTCGGGAATGTCGGCTCTGGGCGGTTATGCACGCATACTTACAGTACTGCTGAGCAGCATGCTGATCATGGCGCTGATCATCAATCCACTTATCGTCTGGCTAAGAACTCGCAGCAACCCTTACCCCATTGTGTTTACAGCGCTGCGAGAAAGCGGCGTTACGGCATTCTTTACGCGCAGCTCGGCCGCCAATATCCCCGTGAACCTGGCGCTGTGCGAGCGCCTCGATCTCGAGAAGGACACCTATGCGCTGTCGATCCCGCTGGGTGCGACGATCAATATGGGCGGTGCCGCCATCACGATTACCGTGTTAACGCTTGCCGCAACGCATACGCTCGGTGTCAGCGTCGATTTGCCGACTGCATTGCTGCTGAGCGTCGTGGCGGCGTTGTCTGCGTGTGGAGCATCGGGAGTGGCAGGCGGTTCACTGCTGCTGATACCGCTCAGTTGCGGATTATTCGGAATATCTGACGATGTCGCGATGCAGGTGGTGGCAGTCGGTTTCGTGATCAGCGTACTGCAGGACTCGGCCGAAACCGCGCTGAACAGTTCTACCGACGTGGTTTTCACTGCGGCGGTAGCCGCAAAGCCCGACTGATCATCGCATTTGGAACATACGTATTCCGCGCCTGCCGCTGCCATAGTAGGGTCCGAAATCAGATATCCGCTCGGCAAAAAGGAGATATCAGTATGCGCCGCCGCACATCCCGATTCCTGTATTGCCTTGCGGGACTGCTACTGACAGCGGCGGCCCCGGACGCTGAAGCCTGGCTCGAGAAGTGCTTCGAATGCCACGGTGCGGACGGAATGGGAAAAGCCGATCCGATGTACCCGGTGATAGCCGGCATGCCGGCTGCTCATATCGAAGAGGCCATATATTCCTACATCGACGGTGCGAGGCAATGCATCATGGAGCCTCGCATGTGCGCGACCGTAGCCTCATTGACGGAAACCCAGGTGTCGGAAGCAGCCGACTACTTTTCCAGTCAGGTCAGGGACTACAACCTCGAGGATTTCGACGCCGAGCTTGCTGCAAAAGGCGCTGTCCTGCACGACAGGCATTGCGGCGCCTGTCATCTTCCACCGCACGACGAAGACGTTGCCTATGCGATCGGGATCCCGCTACACGGGCAGCGCCCGGACTACATCCGGTACGCGATACGAGCCTATTTCGGAGGTAAACGCGAGCCGCTCCTGGACACGATGGCACACGAGATTCAGCAACTGGATGACAGCGACTTCGAAGCGCTGGTCAACTACTACTCGAGTTACCGGGCCGGGGACTGAGCTACGCGGTCGGGCGTGCCTGTCTACAGGATTGTCGGATTTGGCGCGTCGCCGTAGACGTCTTCAGGATCGAATACTTTATCGGTGTCGGTCCAGACCAGGTCGACGCGACCATCCACCTCGGTAGCGCCGAATTCCTTTCCCGTCGGCACGCGACGATAGAAGCAACTCCGGTAGCCCACGTGGCAGCTGGCGCCGCCGTCGACGTCGACGCGCAGCCAAATGCAGTCCTGATCGTCGTCGACGAGCAATTCGCGAACGCGCTGGACGAACCCACTCGTAGCCCCCTTGTGCCAGAGAACCTGGCGGCTGCGGCTGAAGTAATGTGCTTCACCGGTCTGGATCGTCAGCGCAAGAGCCTCCGCATTCATGTAGCCCTGCATGAGTAACTCGCCGGACTGCGCATCGGTCGTCACCACGGTAATCAGTCCCCGATCATCGAATTTCGGCGCAAGGTCGCTGCCTTCTTCTACCTGTTCGATCGATTCGCGAGGCTGAAACTTGACGCCACTGCTCGACATCGCCGGCTCCTGGGGTTCTATTGCGGGAACGGCAGATTACAGGGGTCCGCCGCACTCGGCAATATTGCTATCATTGACGCCTTTGGATGCCGGCACGGCACGATTTTTCGGCGACAGACCGACGAGCTATGACGATTAAGCTGCACGATACCCGACTTGGCAGGAAAGTTGCCTTCGAGCCTCTCGATGGCGACAAGGTAACGATGTATCTGTGCGGCCCCACGGTCTATAACTACGCACACATCGGCAATGCGCGGCCTGCAGTGGTCTTCGATCTGCTGGTGCGCGTGCTCCGGCGCAGCTACGAATTGAAATTCGCGCGCAACTTCACCGATGTAGATGACAAGATCAACGCGGCGTCCATCGAGACGGGCCGGCCGATCGGTGAGATTACCGAAAAATACATGCGGATCTACAACGAGGACATGGCTGCGCTGGGCGTGCTGCCTCCCGATGTCGAGCCGCGTGCTACTGAGCATATTGCGGAAATGGTCGGGATGATCGAGGCCCTGATCGAAAAGGGCTTCGCGTACGAATCGGAAGGGCACGTCCTGTTCGACGTTGCTGCTTACGAAAATTACGGAGCGCTCTCAAAGCGGAGCCTGCGGGAGATGATCGCGGGCGCGCGCGTCGAAGTTGCCGACTACAAGAGAAACGCCCATGACTTTGTCCTGTGGAAACCGTCCACCCCGGAATTGCCCGGATGGGATTCGCCGTGGGGGCGGGGACGGCCCGGCTGGCACATCGAATGCTCGGCGATGGCGGAGAAGCATCTCGGCAAGACCATCGACATTCATGCCGGTGGCCAGGATCTGATCTTTCCACACCACGAGAACGAGCTCGCGCAAAGCTGTTGCGCCCACGACGGCCAGGATTTCGCACGTTACTGGGTCCATAACGGATTCCTGTCCATCGATCACGAGAAGATGTCGAAGTCGCTCGGGAACGTCCTGCTCGTGCACAATCTCATCGAGTCTATTCCCGGTGAGGTGATCAGGCTTGCGCTGCTCAGCGCCCACTATCGTCAGCCGCTGGACTGGTCCGACGAGACCGTCGAATTCGCACGCCGGATGCTGGATCGACTTTATGGCGCGGTGCGTGGCATCCATGTCCCGGAGGTTTCCAGGTCGGCTGCGGAACCGTTGCCTTCGGTGGTGGAAGCCCTGGAAGATGATTTGAATACGCCGAAAGCGATGGCCGAGTTCTTCGGCCTGGCGAAAGAACTCAACAAGGCGGCAAGTGTGGAGGAACGGCAGAAGCTTGCTGCCACCATGTTTGCGACCGGCGACCTGCTCGGTTTGTTGCGCAGCGACCCGGAGGAATGGTTTGCGGGTGGCGACGATGGCGAATTTTCCGCCGAGGCCATCAACGACATGATCGAGAAACGCAATGCAGCGCGTGCTGCAAGAGATTTTGCGGCTGCGGATGCGTTGCGGGACAAGCTGGCTGAGGCTGGTATCCAGATCGAAGATGGCCCGGGCGGTACGACCTGGCGCAGGGTGTGAGCAGGCGATGAGCAGCGAAGTAGCGGACGCGCAGCAGGAAGTCGTCGAGGAGTTCCAGTTCTTTGACAACTGGATGGATCGTTACCAGTACCTGATCGACCTGGGACGGCGCCTGCCGGAGTTCCCGGAAGCTGACCGTGTCGACGCCAACAAGATCCGCGGCTGCCAGTCGCAGGTCTGGTTCGTGGCTCACAAAACAGACGGCCGCCTGGAGTTCAGGGCAATCAGCGACGCCGCGATCGTGTCGGGTCTGATCGCCGTGTTGTTGCGAATCTACAGCGGCAAGACGCCGCAGGACATCCTCGACACGCCCGCTGATTTCGTAACAGCACTGCAGCTCGAGGCGCACCTCAGCCCGACCCGCAGCAACGGGCT
>JBFEXY010000080.1:0-8935 GCA_041562415.1 Woeseiaceae bacterium | reverse complement strand
GTGCACGTCGATCATCAGCTGCACCCCGAGTCCAGCCACTGGAACGACTACTGCCGCAGGCTTGCCGACACACTCGACCTCGAATTCGTTGCGGAGACGGTGTCGGTCGTTGCGGACGGCGGTGGGCTCGAGGCTGCCGCGCGCAAGGCACGCTATGCGGCGCTTGCCCGGCATACGGGCGACAGGGACTGGTTACTGAGCGCCCACCATCGCAACGACCAGGCCGAGACTTTGCTCTTGAACCTGATGCGGGGCAGCGGTCCCGCGGGCATGGCCGGAATTGGCCTGCTGACGCCCTTTGCGGCGGGCTGGCTGGTGCGGCCACTCATCGACGTGCCGCGCGATGCGCTGGAAGCCTATGCGGCGGCCCAGAATCTGCACTGGGTCGACGATCCCTCAAATGAGGATTTGCGTTTTGATCGCAATTACCTGCGCCACGAGGTCCTGCCCCCGCTCGAACAGCGTTGGCCTGGCGTCATCGAGCGGCTGGCCCGGAGTGCGGACCTTGCCGCCGAGGCAGCGATGATGCTCGACGAACTTGCGGCAAGTGACTTGCGGGAGGTCGGCGACCGGGCCGCTCGTATCGATATCGCAGGATTGCTGCAACTGACTGACGCCCGGCAACGAAACCTGCTGCGACATGCCATCCGCCGGGAAGGGCTGCCGCTTCCCGGCGCCGCGCGGCTTGCCACAGTGCTGGTCAGCGTGCTGCAGGCGCGCGACGATGCGCAGCCCATGGTTCAGTGGGAAGGCGCGGAGGTTCGGCGCTACCGAGGGAAACTCTACCTGTCGCGACCACTCGGCGAGCAGTCCTGGCCGCCCGGAGGGCGGCCGCTGGCCGATTCCCCCGTCTCGCTGGGTCCCGGGATGGGTACCCTGCGCCTGTCGCCGGGGGCGCCCCGGGGGTTGTCCGGCTCCGTGCTTGCAGGTGGGCTTGCCATCCGCATGCGTAAGGGGGGTGAGGAAATAAAGCCTTTAGGTCAGACACATACAAAGAAACTCAAGAAACTGCTTCAAGAAAAAGGCATCGTTCCGTGGATGCGGGAACGCCTGCCGCTGATCTACTCCGGCGAGGAACTTGTAGCCGTAGCAGACCTGTGGGTCGCGGCGGAGGCGGCAAGCGAGCCCGGGACGGCGGTGTGCTGGGATGACCGCCCGGAACTGCATTAGGCAGGGAGTCCTTTTCGTTGTTTCGCCAGAGGCGATCTGTTAACTTTTAAAACCGTCTTTTATCCAACGACGGCGCGACATCAAGAGGGTTGGAAAGAAGCACAAAGATCCGTGCTTTGTATCCAGCCCTTATCTTTTCCCGCCGCAGGAGCAATCGGGCTCACACATGACTTCATATGTATTCATCACCGGCGGGGTGGTGTCGTCTCTCGGTAAGGGTATAACCTCGGCGTGCCTGGGCGCGATTCTCGAAGCGCGCGGCCTCTCGATCAGCATGATCAAGCTGGATCCCTACCTGAATGTCGACCCCGGCACTATGAGCCCGTTCCAGCACGGCGAGGTCTTCGTCACTCACGACGGCACCGAAACCGATCTCGACCTCGGCCACTACGAGCGCTTCGTCCGAACAGTGACCGGGCGCAACAGCAACTTCACGACCGGCAGGATTTACGAGAGCGTCATCGCGAAGGAACGCCGCGGCGACTACCTGGGCGCGACCGTACAGGTAATTCCGCATATCACGGACGAGATCAAGGAAAGCGTGCGGCGCGGGGCGGGCGACGCCGATATCTGCCTCGTCGAGATCGGCGGCACGGTCGGCGATATCGAGTCTCTGCCGTTTCTCGAGGCGATACGCCAGATGGGCGTAGAGCTCGGCCACGATCGGGTCGTGTATGTGCACCTGACACTCGTGCCGTACATCGCGACCTCGTCGGAGATCAAGACCAAGCCGACGCAGCACTCGGTGAAGGAGTTGCGCTCAATCGGTATTCAGCCGGACATCCTGGTCTGCCGCTCCGAGCAACCGCTGCCCGATGAACAGCGCAAGAAGATTGCTTTGTTTACCAACGTGCAGGAGGCTGCCGTCATTTCGGCCTACGACGTCGATGACCTCTACAAGATTCCGCAGATGATGCACGAGCAGGGGCTGGACGATATTGTCGCGAAGCAGCTGCGACTCGATCTGCCGCCCGCCGATCTCAGCGAGTGGCAGGCAATCGTTGATGCGAAACGTAATCCGACGGGCGAGGTCGACATCGCGATGGTCGGCAAGTACGTCGACCTCAAGGATTCGTACATCTCCTTGTCCGAGGCGCTGTTGCACGGGGGCATTCACACCCAGACCCGCGTAAATATTCATTACATGGAGGCGCAGGACATCGTCGATCACGGCACGGAGTGTCTGCGCACCATGGACGGTATCGTGGTGCCGGGCGGCTTCGGCGATCGCGGTATCGAGGGCAAGATCCGCGCGGTTCGGTTCGCGCGTGAGAACAGCATCCCTTACCTCGGTATCTGTCTCGGATTGCAGGTGGCGGTTATCGAGGCAGCACGCAGCCTGGCCGGGCTGGAAGGCGCCATGAGCACGGAATTCGAGAGGTCCACGCCACACCCGGTCGTCGGCCTGATTACGGAGTGGCAGACTGCGAGCGGTGATGTCGAGCAACGGAATGAGCGGTCCGACCTGGGCGGCACGATGCGGCTCGGTGCGCAGGAGATACTGCTGGCGGAGGGCTCGCTGGCCGCCCGGACCTATGGCGCCTCTTCGATCCAGGAGCGCCACCGTCACCGTTACGAAGTCAACAACAATTACCGTGAGAGGCTGGAAGAGTCCGGCCTCCGGTTTTCCGGCGTGTCCGTCGACGATCTCGTCGAGATGGTGGAGATTCCCGGGCATCCCTGGTTCCTGGCCAGCCAGTTCCACCCGGAGTTCACATCCAACCCGCGCGACGGCCACCCGCTGTTCAAGGGGTTCATCACGGCAGCGCGGCAGCACCACGAAGGCGAATTGCCCAGGGTCGCCGAGGCATGAAGCTTGCCCATTTCGAGGCCGGCAACAACCGGCCGATTTTCCTGATCGCGGGAACCTGTGTCGTCGAAAGCGAGGCGATGGCGATCGACACTGCCGGCGCGTTGAAAGAGATCTGTGCCGGTCTGGGCGTGCCGTTCATCTACAAGTCGTCGTTCGACAAGGCGAACCGCAGCTCGGCCGGCAGCTTCCGCGGTCCGGGCATGGACGAGGGTCTCCGCATCCTCGGGGCAGTGCGGGACCAGGTTGGCGTGCCGGTGCTGACGGACGTGCACGAGGATACGCCGATGGATGAGGTCGCCGAGGTCGTCGATGTATTGCAGACGCCGGCGTTCCTGTGCCGGCAGACGAATTTCATCCTGCGTGTCGCAGGTGCCGGCAAGCCCGTCAATATCAAGAAGGGCCAGTTCCTGTCACCCTGGGAAATGCAAAACGTCGTCGACAAGGCGAAATCGACCGGCAATGACCGCATCATGGTCTGCGAGCGTGGCTTCTCCTTCGGCTATAACAACCTGGTATCCGATATGCGCAGCCTTGCCGTGATGCGCGGCACCGGCTGCCCGGTGGTGTTTGACGCGACGCACTCCGTGCAGTTGCCCGGCGGTAGAGGATCGGCATCCGGCGGACAGCGCGAATTCATCCCGGTGCTGGCGCGCGCAGCGACGGCTGTCGGAATCGCAGGCGTGTTCATGGAGACGCATCCGAATCCCGACGAGGCGTTGTCGGATGGACCGAACGCCATGCCACTTGCGCATATGGCGAATCTGCTCGAGGCGCTCGTCTCGATCGACACGAATGTAAAACAACGCGGTTATCTCGAATCGGAGCTCGGGCTGGCCGAATAATCGTCGAAGGACAAAGAAATGATCAGGATCAGCGAAATTCGCGGTCGGGAGATTCTCGATTCGCGCGGAAACCCCACGGTCGAGGCAGACGTAACGCTCGAAGACGGCACCATGGCGCGAGCGGCCGTGCCGTCAGGCGCGTCGACCGGAACACGCGAAGCGGTCGAGCTGCGCGACGGCGACGAGTCGCGCTACCTGGGCAAGGGTGTGACCAAGGCTGTTGCGAACGTAAACGGTGAGGTTCGCGACGCCATTGTCGGCCATGATTTCGAGAATCAGCGCGCGCTGGACGAGCGCATGATCGAACTCGACGGTACGGAGAACAAGGGGCGGCTGGGTGCCAACGCACTGCTTGCAGTCTCGCTGGCCGCGGCCCGCGCCGAGGCGCAGTCTGCCGGCAAGCCGTTGTTCCGGCACCTGGGCGACAGCACTACCATGCCGGTTCCGATGATGAACATCATCAACGGCGGTGCGCATGCCGACAATAGTGTGGATATCCAGGAGTTCATGATCCTGCCGGTCGGGGCACCCAATTTTTCGGAGGCGCTGCGCTACGGTGCCGAAATTTTTCACGCCCTGAAATCGGTGCTGCGCGGCAAGGGACTGAATACGGCGGTTGGCGACGAAGGTGGTTTCGCGCCCGACCTGCCGTCCAATCGAGCGGCCCTCGACACGATCATGGAGGCGATCGGCAAGGCCGGGTTCACCGCGGGAGACGATATCCTGCTCGGACTCGATGTCGCGAGTTCCGAGTTCTTTGAGGGAGGTCAGTACAATCTGGCTTCCGAAGGGCGCAAGTTCGATGCGACGGGCTTTAGCGATTTTCTCACCGAGCTCGCCGACAGTTATCCGATCATCAGCATCGAGGACGGTATGGACGAAAGTGACTGGGAGGGCTGGCGCGTGCTGACCGATGCCCTCGGCGATCGCGTGCAGCTGGTCGGCGATGACCTGTTCGTCACCAATACCTCGATACTCGCGCGCGGCATCGACGAAAAAATTGCAAATGCGATATTGATAAAACCCAACCAAATCGGTACCTTATCTGAAACTCTTGATGCAATTACTATGGCAGTTGATGCGGGCTACGCCGCGGTGATCTCGCACAGGTCCGGGGAGACGTCGGACAGCACGATCGCCGACATCGCGGTCGGGACCCGGGCGACGCAGATCAAGACAGGCTCGTTGTCGCGATCGGACCGCATTGCCAAGTACAACCAGCTGCTGCGCATCGAAGAGCAATTGGGTGGAAGCGCGAGTTACGCTGGTCGTGACGCGTTTTCGGTAAAGGCGCAATAACAAAGATTGGGGATCTCACTTGTCGAACCTGCGCTGGCTGCTGATCGTACTCGGCACCGTTGCTGTGCTGCTGCAGGCGCAGTTGTGGCTGTCCGAGGGCGGCTACCGCAAGACGATGAAGCTCCGCGCTGCGGTAGCCGAACAGCGCACGATGAATGAGCGGTTGCGCGAGCGCAACGCGGCGCTCGATGCGGAGGTGGTCAATCTCAAGCAGGGAGTGGAAGCGGCCGAAGAACGCGCCCGTACCGATCTTGGCCTCATAGGATCGAAGGAAACCTTTTACCAGGTTGTTCCTGACGCCGGCAACGGCGGCTGATACTGCCTTGTCGGCCGCTCCCCGCGCGCTTCCGGACTGGGCTCGTGCGCACGGCGCGCCGCTTTTCAGCGCGACAATTCGCGGCTGTCCCTCCGATTTCCAGGTCGTCGAAAAGCTCGGCTTCGAATTCAGCGGCTCGGGTGAGCACGAATACCTCTGGGTGGAAAAGACTGCGGCGAACACCGACTGGGTCGCTCGCCAGATCGCCCGGCATGCCGGGGTGCGTGCAGCGGATGTCGGCTACGCGGGCATGAAAGATCGCCATGCCGTCACCCGGCAGTGGTTCAGCGTACCCGCGCGCGACAGTACGGATTGGACGACAGCAGCAATTGACGGCGTGACCGTCCTCGAGGTGCGCCGGCATCATCGCAAGCTGCGGCGCGGTGCACACGACGGCAATGCATTCAGAATCGCGCTGCGGACAGCGGATGTCGCTGCCGCAGGCGAGGCCGTCAATGGGCGCCTCGCGGATATCGCTGCCCGCGGCGTCCCCAACTACTTCGGGCCGCAGCGTTTCGGCCACCAGGGAGCGAATCTCGATCTCGCGCAAAAGCTGTTTGCAGGAGCGCGCCTCAGACGCGACAAGCGCAGCATTGCGATCTCTGCAGCGCGTTCCTTCCTGTTCAACCAGATACTCTCCACGCGTGTCGCTGACGGCAGCTGGGAGCGCATCCTCCCTGGCGAATTGGTCAATCTCGACGGTTCGGGGAGCGTTTTTCGCGCCGCGGAAGTGGATGAAACGATCGAACGCCGCGTCGCCGACATGGACATCCACCCGACCGCCACGCTGTGGGGACTACGAAGTGAGATTTCCCCAAGCGAGATCGAAACCCTTGAACGACGGGTGGCTGAAGCCTACAGCGACCTGAGTGTTGGCCTCGAGCACCTGGGCGTCAAAGCCGCCCACCGCCCGCTTCGGTTGCGCGTCGCGGAATTGTCGTGGGACTTCGAGGACGGCGCGCTTTGGCTTGAATTCCGTTTACCGTCGGGCGCCTTCGCAACCTCGGTTCTAAGGGAGCTCGCTTCCGTGTAGGAGCGGCTCCCGAACCGCGATTGCCGAAATTTGTGAGGCGCACGGGTCATTGTCTCGCTCATGGCTCGCCGCACGGTGCGCGGCTGCGCTTTACTTCGGTCGACAGACGTCCCGGCACGCCTCCCGCAGAGATGGTGCTTGCAGCGTGATTATCGGCCAGGTAGATGCGCTTCGACGCTCAGGCTTGCCTGAGAAGCACGTATAGCGCCCCGGTGCCGCCATGCACCTGGCGCGTGGAAACGAAGGCGAGGACGTTATTCCATTGCCGCAGCCAGCGGTTGACCTTCTGTTTCAACACGGGTCCGCGCTCACCGGAGCCCCGGCCCTTGCCGTGTACCACGCGGACGCACAGCTTGCCCTCGCGCGCGCAGGACTCGATGAATTCGGAGAGCCTGGGTTTCGCCTCGGCGACCGTCATTCCGTGCAGGTCGATCTCGGCCTGTACGCTGAAGCTGCCACGGGCGAGTTTGCGCATGGTGCGCTTGCCGACAGTGGGACGATGGAAGCGCAGGCTCTCACCGCTGTGGCTCTCCGTATCGTCGATGTCCGCGTCGAGACTCTCTCGCAGGACGGCCGTCTCATCCGCTCGCGCGAAACGTGCCTTCGGTGCGGGCTTGCGAATGACTTCCTCCGCCCGCCTGGTCGCACGCAATGGTTTCGCGTCGGCAAGGGCGCGGCGGAAAAGATCTGGGTCATCGTCTGTCACGGTATCGCGTCTTGAAAGCTATGGTGCAGCGGGAACATTGAGTATAGTGAGCCCGTCGCGAGCAGCCAAACGATCACCCCCGCCACCGCAATAATGAAAATCCTCGTAAGTAATGACGACGGCTATCTCGCGACAGGCATCAACGTACTTACCGAGGCGCTTGCCGAGATTGCGGATGTAGTGGTGGTCGCGCCAGATCGCAACCGTTCGGCGGCCAGCAACTCGCTCACCGTGCAAACGCCGCTGCGCGTTCAGAAGATCGCGGAGAATCGCTACAGCGTGGACGGAACACCGTCCGATTGCGTGCACCTGGCACTCACCGGCTTTCTCGATTACGAACCTGACCTGGTCGTCTCGGGGATCAATCATGGCGCGAATCTCGGTGACGACGTAATCTACTCCGGCACGGTAGCCGCAGCCATGGAGGGACGTTTTCTCGGCCTCCCCGCGATTGCCGTATCTCTCGCCGGCTACGGGCAGCTGGAACACTTCGATACGGCTGCACGCGTGGCGACCGAAATGGTCAGGAAGCTCGAACGCGCGTCGTTTGCCTCCAACGTCACGCTGAACGTGAATGTCCCGGATCGGCCCTACGAAGAACTTACGGGGATCGTTGCGGCCCGCCTGGGGTTTCGTCACAAGTCCGAGCCCGTGGTGCGCGAAAAGGATCCCCACGGACGAACCATCTACTGGGTGGGCCCTGCCGGCCGCGGCGCGGATTCCGGCGAGGGCACCGATTTCCATGCGATCGAGCAGGGTGCCGTGGCGGTAACGCCACTGAAGGTCGATCTGACGCGGCACGATTCACTGCCGCAAATAACGGACTGGCTGTCGCATGAATAGCGCGCGGGGCGGCATCGCCGGCATCGGGATGACGTCGGCAAGGACACGCGACCGGCTGGTGGAGCGCTTGCGTGCTCACGGCATCCGCTCTGAAGCGGTGTTGAACCAGATACGCAGCGTGCCCCGGCATCTCTTCGTTGACGAGGCGCTGGCGAGCCGAGCTTACGAAGACACGGCACTGCCAATCGGCCATGGTCAGACGATCAGTCAGCCGTATGTCGTCGCGATGATGACCGAAGCCCTGCTGGACGGATTCGAGGGCGAGAAGGTGCTGGAGATCGGTACCGGCTGCGGATACCAGACGGCAGTTCTCGCATCGCTCGTTAAGAAGATCTATTCCGTGGAACGTATCCCCGAGTTACTGAAAAAGACCAAGCAGCGGCTGCGCGATCTCGACATCTACAATGTGCAATTCAGACCGGGCGACGGCTGGGACGGGTGGCCCAAGTACGCGCCGTATGACGGTATCATCGTCGCCGCCGCGGCGCCGGTCGTGCCGGAGAAACTCCTGGAGCAGCTGGCACCCGGCGGCCGCCTGGTCATGCCGGTAGGGGTACCGGGCTACCAGGAACTGACGTTGGTCATACGGCACGATGACCACTTCGAGCAGAAGTCGCTCGGAGGCGTGAGTTTCGTGCCGCTCGTTCAAGGTTAAGATTATATTTATTAATATGTTAAAGCATATTTATTATGTTGGTTCTGCTGTGCAGGCAGCAAAGGAAAGGTAGCCAGGATGGCTTTATTCGGCCCTCTTTACGAGCGTGTCATGCGCTGGTCACGACATCCGCACGCCGAGTGGTACCTCGGCGCCATGAGCTTCGCAGAGTCGTCGTTCTTTCCGATTCCGGTCGACGTCATGCTCGCACCCATGTGCATGGCGAGGCCCGAGCGTTCGTGGCGCTACGCGCTCAAT
>JBFEXY010000079.1:0-9083 GCA_041562415.1 Woeseiaceae bacterium | reverse complement strand
CTGCGAGCCCGGCGCATCGCCGAGCGCGCGCAGCAGGCGATATTCCGCAAGGCTGATACCGCGAATGGCGCCAAGGCTGTGGTCGAGCCGCCTCTCGAGGCGATTCCAGGCGCCCGCGAAGGCGAGGGCCAGTTCCTGTTGGGATGAGATCTGTGAGTGCATCGCAAAAGCTTAACAAATACATGAATAATCACGCAATAGACAACGAGCTATCACGTAAATAATTCGCCGAAATAGCTCATTTTGAGAGCCGTTTCATAGCGGAAGTCAGCGGATTTTCGGTAAAAATACAGGCCTTCTTGATGCCGGATCGGCAGACATGTATTTCATCAACTCCCAAGTCTCGATCCTGATCTACCTGGCCGTGTTCCTGCTGGTGGCTGGCGCGACGTTTCGTTGGCAGCAGTCGAAGGCCGTGGAGCGCCGCATCGTCCGCATGATGCTGACCTTCGGCATCGATGAGCAGACGGCGCGCAATGCCGATGCGCTGCTGGACCTCGACATGAATGCCGTGCGCAGGCGCTGCCGCCGCTGCCTGAGCCCCGAGACCTGCGAGCGATGGCTCAACGGAGAATCAGTGCCCGGCAACGATTTCTGTCCGAACGCGCCTCAATTCGCGGCCGTCGTGCAGGCGAGGGAGTGCCGCCTGCACTACGCACCCGGTCACCGGCCGGGCCGGCGCCTCGATGGCTGAAGCCTATTCGCTGCTAATGCTGGCGTCTTCCAGCAGTACCGGATAGCTGTAGCCCGCGCCGAAATCCTTGTCGAGCGCGATGGTCCCGCTCAGAACAATCGTCTCACCCACGGCCGTATCGGCCTTCGTCGTCACGATGAGGTCGTTGCTGCCCGCGGCTGCATCGCCCGAGCCGTCCTGGATATGAATGAAATTCCAGCCGAGGATGCCCGGGTTGTACTTGACGACCCTCCCGCGCAGCGTAAGCGGCTGCCCGGCGAGTTCGTCCTTGTTGGCGTAGACGTAGGCGATGTCCTTGCCTTCCTCGTATGCCTCGATAGCCGCAACGGCTGTCGTCGCAGCGCCGGCGCTGATGTCCGGGTGGCCCTGCGGCATTTCACCGGAGGCCTGCGCCGACGGCGGTGAACCGCCCGACAAGTTTTGCAGGGTGCTCACGAAATAGACCACATTGAACGTGCGGTTCAGGGTCTTGCTCGTAAAGCCGCTCATGGCCATGCCCTCGTCGGTCTGTACCACGTCGCCGACCGTGACCGGCATCTCGAGGGCGGCAACCCAGCGCTGATCCTGCCCGGTGTCCATGAACGCGTAGGTATAGCCACCGGAATTCATGGTTTCCAGCACGGTGCCGCGGACCATGCCGGGCGGTACGGGGGTGGCCAGGGCGGCGTTCTCCGCGGCCGGCTCGTCGGCGGATTTCGAGCACCCGGCGAGGGGCGCCAGAAGGCTCAGGGTCATTGTCGCGACTGCAAGCCTGAATAGCATTGAATTCAAGATGATTCTCCACGTGTCAAAAGTTTTGCGGCTTTGTCTCACGTATTAGACACAGTCTCAATACGCGCAACTGCCTATGGTCAAATCCTTACAGCTTCGCGAGGGTCCGAACGTGGGCGCAGGCGCTCGCAGCGAGCGCATCGAGCGCATATCCGCCTTCGAGGCTCGAGACTATCCGCCCTTTCGCGTGTTTGCCCGCCAGTTCGAGGATGCGCTCGGTTATCCACGTGTAGTCGTCCACCGTTAGCAGCAGCTGTGCCAGCGGGTCGCCAGCGTGCGCATCGAATCCGGCCGAGACGAAGATGAACTGCGGTGCGAAACGGTCGATCTCCGGCAGCCACTGTGCCTCGATCGCCGCGCGAAAATCCGGCCCCTTGGTGCCGGCCGGCAGCGGAACGTTGGCAATGTGGCCGGGTTGCGACGGCGCCCCCGTGTAGGGATAAAACGGATGCTGATAACTCGAACACAGCAGCACCCGGTCATCCTGCAGAAATATTTCTTCGGTACCGTTGCCGTGGTGGACGTCGAAGTCGAGTATGGCTACGCGCTCCACGGCCCCGCTGGCCAGCGCGTGCGCGGCAGCGACGGCGACGTTGTTGTAATAGCAGAATCCCATCGCTGACGCCTGGCCAGCGTGATGGCCAGGCGGGCGCACGCAGCAGAATGCCGTGGACACACGGCCCTCGAGCACGAGTTCCGTCGCGAGCACCGCGGCGCCGACGGCGTGGCGAGCGGCGGGCAGGGTATTCGGGCTCAGCCAGGTGTCCGGGTCGAGGTGTTCGAAGCCTTCGCTCGGCGAGCGAGCCTCGAGCATCTCGAGATACCACGCGGCATGCACGCGCTCGAGCTCGTCCTGCGTTGCGGCGCGTGCCTCGACGTGCAGCAGGTGGTCATAAAGATCCTGCGTGTGCAGGGCATCCGTGATACTCGACAATCGTTGCGGGCATTCCGGATGGCCATCCGCAACCTCATGGCGGTCAAATATCGGGTGAAAAAGCAGCGCTGTCGTCACGCGGAATCCCTGGCTGGCAACCGGTCGGTGGAGTGAACGGTGCGCTGCGGCAATGTATCACGGGGAAGGACACTTGCAATACGTTAGAGAACAGGGACCGGACATCGCGCCGATATTCGAGGCAACGTCCGTTGCACTTGTTGGTGCGAGCGAACGCGACGGGTCGCTCGGAACCGTTGTCCTCAAGAACCTGGTAGACGCAGGGTTCGAAGGACCGATCTATGCCGTGAATCCGCGCTATGAAACGGTACAGGGCCGCAAGTGCTATTCATCCGTGCAGGACATCGAGCAGCCGGTCGATCTCGCTGTCGTCGTGACACCAGCAGACGCCGTTCCCGACGTGCTCGACGACTGCGGTGCGAGTGGCGTGTCAGCAGCAGTAATCCTTTCTGCAGGCTTTCGTGAAGCAGGCGAAGACGGCCTCACGCTGGAGCAGGCCGTGCTCGACACGGCGAGGCGGCACCGGATCCGTTTCATCGGGCCGAATTGCCTCGGTATCATGCGTCCCGATTTCAAGCTCAACGCAACGTTCAGCCAGCGCATGGCAAAGCCCGGGCAGATAGCGTTGGTGTCTCAGTCGGGCGCGATGTGCACTGCCATGCTCGACTGGGCGAGTCCGCGCAACATCGGATTTTCCTGTGTCGTTTCGAGTGGCATCGCGGCCGACGTCGACTTCGGTGAGATCCTCGACTACCTCGTGATCGACCCCACGACGCACGCCATCATGTTGTATGTCGAGGGTATTCATGAGCCGCGCCGGTTCATGAGTGCGCTGAGAGCTGCGTCGCGCGCCAAGCCCGTGATCGTGATGAAAGCAGGCCGGTTTGCAGAGGGGAGCCGCGCCGCCGTATCGCATACCGGTGCACTGGTCGGTTCCGACGACGTGTTTGACGCCGCACTCAGCCGAGCCGGCGTCGTGCGCGTCCACAATTACTCGGATTTTTTCGCTGTGGCCGAGACCCTGCACACGGGCGTGCGTACGCCCGGACCGCGGCTTGCTGTCGTGACCAACGGGGGTGGTCCCGGTGTAATGGCGGCTGACTTTCTCGTAGATCGCGGTCTCTTCCTTGCGAAGCTCTCCGAAAGTACTCGAAAAAAACTCGATGACTTGCTTGCTTCGGCGTGGTCGCACGACAATCCCGTGGACGTGCTCGGCGATGCGAGCGCCGAACAATTCGCGGGCGCGGTCGAGGTATGCGCTTCCGACAAAGGTGTGGACAGCGTTCTCGCGATCGTCGTCCCGCAGGCGATGACTGATCCAACCTCTATCGCGGAGCGCATCGTCGAGTTGGAGGAGCGTGCGTCGAAACCGGTACTCACGTGCTGGATGGGTGACGAATCCGTGCATGCGGGCCGTGTCCTGTTCCGCGAACACGGCGTGCCGACCTACGGTACGCCCGAGGCGGCGGTCGAGGCATTTGCTGCCGCGGCCGCGTACCACGCAAACCAGGAACTGTTGCTGCAGGTGCCGGAAGCACTCGGCAAGCGCGCAGAACCCGACCGCGAAGGCGCGCAGCTCATCATCGAGAATGCGCTGACCGAGAAACGCCGAGTGCTCGATCCCGTCGAGTCGAAAGCCCTGCTGGCCGCGTTCGGTATTCCCGTCGTGCGAAGTATTCCGGCGCACGAAGCCAGCGAGGCGCTTGCCATTGCAGAGGAACTCGGTTTTCCGGTGGCGATGAAAATCCACTCGCCAGACATTACACACAAGACAGAAGTCGACGGCGTGCGACTCGGAATAAACAACGGCCGCGATGTCCAGAATGAATTTCGGGATCTCGTCGAGACGGCCCGGAAACGCTGTCCCGACGCGAGGATCAAAGGCGTTCTGATCGAGCCTATGTGGGTGTCACGCGCCGGCCGCGAGCTTATGCTCGGCGTAGTCAACGACGAAGTGTTCGGCCCGGTGATCAGCGTCGGTCTGGGCGGCATCATGGTCGAGGTCATTCGCGACCGTGCTGTCGGACTGCCGCCGCTGAACCGCTTTCTTGCGCGGAGCATGATCGCAGGTACGCGCGCTTCACGTTTCCTCGACGAATTTCGCGGTCGCCCGGCCGCAAACCGCCGCGCCGTGGAGGACGTTATCCTGCGGCTCTCGGACATGGTCTGCGAATTGCCCTGGCTCGAGGAACTCGATATCAACCCGCTGATCGTCGACGATAAACAGGCCATGGCAGTGGATGCGCGTGTCGTGGTGCACCCGGTGAGTCCGGCGGCACGCGAGTATGCGCATATGGCGATCCACCCCTACCCGAGCAAGCTGGTTATCGAGCACCGGCTGATCGATGGCACTTACATCACGATCCGGCCGATCCGGCCCGAAGACGCGGAAACCGAACGCGAGTTCGTCGACGGATTGTCCGAGCGCTCACGCTACCTGCGTTTCATGTACGCGCTGAAAAACATCACAATACAGATGGTCTCGCGTTTCACGCAGATCGATTACGACCGGGAGATGGCACTGATTGGGCTCGTCGACGTCGGCGGCCGCGAACGCCAGATCGCCGTTGCCCGCTACGTGACGAATCCGGACGGCCGGAGCTGCGAGTTCGCGATCGTGGTCGCCGACGACTGGCACAACAAGGGCATCGCGACGGAGTTGCTGCGGCGTCTCATCGACGTAGCGAGAGACCGGCGCCTTGAAGAGATGGTCGGCATCGCATTGCGCGAGAACAAGGGCATGCTCGCGCTAGCCAGGGAACTCGGTTTCGAGCAGCGGCGCGCGCCCGACGATACGGGCGTGGTCATCATGACATTGAAACTATAGCGAACACTCGCGCAGCCCGGGACTTCAGTTGTCAGTTTCGACATCGTATCAACGATATCGATTGCCGCTTGCGATCGGGATTCAGTCAGATGCGCTCAGGACAGCCGCAACGCGCTCCCTGTAGGCTGAATGGCAGTCGAAACAGGCACTGACCATCCCCTGGTAGGCGGCGATAGCCGCATCACGGTTGCGCTCTTTGGCCACTTTGTACAGCTCCAGCGACAGCTCATGCACCTGTACGTCGAAGTTCTTGAACACCGCCATTTCCGGCCCGAGTTCGTCGGCCACGCGCTGTGCCTGCTCTGCCGGGATGCGTGGGTGTTCCGCAATGGCAAGCGCGCCTTCGGCAATCTTGTCGAAATCGTCCAGCAGAAAGCCATCCGAGACGTCGAGAAAGTTCTGGCGTAGCTCCTGCATGATGGACTTGAGCGAAGCTTCGTCCGGTATCGCCGTTATTGGCAGCAGGATGACCGCCAGGCTCGCGATCAACTTTATTCCTGGCTTAAGCATATCGTCGTTACCTCAATTGGCTGTCTTTGCTGCCGCGCCGATTATAGCCACTCACGGTCTCTCGGTGCTTGTCGCGTTGCGCCTGGCAGGCGACGCAGAGCCGGACACCCGGAACCGCATTACGACGCGCTTCCGGAATCATGGAACCGCATTCCTCACAGTGCGTGAGGCTCTCGCCGCGCGGCAACTCATTCCGGGCCCGCTTTATAGCGTCTTCGACCGTGGCGTCGATCTGTTCCTGCACCGCGCCGTCTTTTGCAAACCCGCCGGCCATCGCGGATTTCCCTGAAAACCAATCTCGCGACTATTGTAGGCGAGATCGGCGTCCCGAGGGTGCTTATCGCAATGATTCCTCGAGCAGGAGCCAGTCGTCATCATCCTGGAACTGCCTGGTCGCATGTACCCAGCGTTTCGGCACGCTGGTACCCCGGCCGAGTTCGTCGAGGTAGGGCAGCAGTGGCCGCTCCGGCGGACGCTCCAGTTCGCGCTCGTCCAGCGGACTCTTTTCCCGCCACTTCTCGAACTGGTCGAGGAACGGTTTTTCGCGAAAGCCGAAGCCATCGAAGAAGCTCTCGCTGCCGATCAGCGGCAGGTACCAAAGGCTCGGCGTGCCGCTGGAGTTTCGTTCCGTTGGCGGGCTGACAAACAGCACCGGCTTGTGCTGCGAGCGCGCGACGATGATTTCGTGCACCGTACCGACGCTGTAGATATCCGTCGGGCAGTACGCGATAACGAAATCGCTGATATCGACCATGCGGAGATCGATATGCACGGTCTCCCAGAAGTACTCCGCGAGTTCCGCACGGGTTGCGGCCCCTTCGGCCGTCGTCGCGAACGTCCAGCGATCACGGTTCTTTATCGTCTTCGCGTCTTCCTTGCCGTACTCGAGCAGCCCCCGGATCCTCGGCTTCTCCCACGGATCGAATACGGTTACACCCAGACGTTCGAGGAATTCTTTTACACGGCTTCGCCAGCCGAAACGTTTCTCAGTCTCGCGGCTCGCAACAAAGTCCATCGGGCCGGCGAGATAGACACGCGCGCCATGAAGGTAGTTATGGACTTTTTGCACGTCCATGATCATAAAAGAGCGCCCGGCATTCGAAAGTAGGTAATTGCTCTTATCGCTGGACGAACCGGCCAGCGTGTATTTCGCGGCCAATCGGTAATACTCCTGATGTCCTCCCGCCGGCCCGAGTGCTAGTGTGTTTGCATGGACGCCACCACCCGCCAGGACATTGTCCGGCTGTTTCCCGGGATCCAGGATCATACCGTGGTCGAGATCCTCGACACGCATGCGACACTCGGTGACATCGAAGCAGCGGTCGCGTTATTGCAGGATGCAGATGAAGGCCTGATCGGCGTCAAGCAGCGCCATGGCGATCGCATCAATCGTGTGCTCGAGATACTCGCTGCATCCGGCTTTCGCGCCGACGATCTCGACAATCACTAGACCGGGTAGCCGCAATTCCGGAGCTGAAACCGCCTCGCAGAGGCCTGTTCCTGTGTGACCGAACAAGCATGCCTGTCGGTAAGGAACGCGCGCGCGTGGTGGGTCTCGATGACAGACACATTGTCGCGCGGCCGAGTCCCTGAAATACCCGTTCGCTGCCTGACGGTCCAGGTACAGGCGATCTCCAGCACCCAATGGGATGTCTGCTAGCTGTCGCCCGGGTTAGGTGTAGCCATCGACTTCGCTCGCTCGACGACCTTGTCCAGCCGCCTGAGGTGCGAACCTCGCCAGTAAGTGCGTCCGCAACATCGGCAACGCTTGAATTCCCGGTACACGAGGAATACCTGCAGCGGTACGGAGCGCGCGGCCTCCAACCGCCCGACGGGATCCAGAATGCCGTTGCACTCCATGCAGCGGGTGTAGGCATCGATGCTGCCCGAGAGGTCGAGCGCGCGAATGACTTCTTCGAGTTGCTTTGACGGATCGGTTGCGCGGAGCCAATAGCCGTGCGTTACGCGGCTGTTCTTGAGGATGCCCTTGTCGCGCGTCAGGATGATGCGCTGATCGCGCGCTGCGATGTCAATGATCGCCTCGTCGGCGAGGTCACGTTCCCAGGCCGTATCGAACCCCAGCAAGCGCAGATTCCGGGCCAGGGTGCCGAGGTGTACGTCGGCCACGAAGCGGGTTTTCCGTAAGGGTGCCGGTCTGAGTCGCGTCACCGGCGATACGTCGTAACGTTCGAACATCGGGTACACCGATACGCGTTCGCCGCCGCGCAAACGGTGCGAGAAGTCGACTGACTTGCCGTCCACGAGGATGACGTCCACTTCCGTGTGCGGCACGCCGATCGCTTCGATGGTGTCCTTGACCGACGGCGTGCCGGAGAAATCGTAATTGAACTCGCGCTGGCGCCGGGTTTCTGGCAGGAAGTCGTTTAGCTCGGCATAGAAGCGCAATCGCGCTTCCCGCGTTACACGAGCATGTGGGTCGGTCCTGGGCATGGTGAACGTCGATGAGCCCACCCGATGTTATCAACGCGGGGTATCAGGCGTCACTTATGCCAGCAGGTCACGGCCATAGCGCCGGCCGAACAGTTCCATCGCCCACGCCTGGCCACGGAGCGTATGGCGCGCTTGCACGCCCGGGAGACCGCGTTGTTCGAGATTAGGATCCGGCTGAAAGGTGCTCGTCGGCGACTCTGCTGCGAGCCAAAGCGCGATCGTCACCACGGCCAGGAAGACGGCCACCACAGCCGTCACGCTTGATTTTCCCATTGCCAACCCTCTTTGTTCTATTTATTTGGAGAGCATGTCGACCATACCGCCATGCTGCATCCTGGGCAAACGTCGCGTATCCGCAGCTTGAAATTTCGAAGCGGTGGCATGCATTCAGGGGGCCTCCGGGAGATTCTGTTAACAACGCTGCGCTCGGTCCAATCGCGTTACCGACGGTGGCGCCGCCTCTGGCTTCTGTCTATATTTCAATCACTTACAGGCGATATTGGATTTCATTTTACATAAGCACAGAAAGCAAATAGACTGCGTTAGTTCGATAATCAATTAATAAGAGCCTTTAAGCGCTTGTTTAAAAAGGCCATGCATATGAAATCTATCGCTGAACACCACAACGTGCGCCAACGCCGCAGGGTCACGGTGAAGGACGTGCGCCTTTTGCCGGTTATTGGCCGTCATTGCCGCTCGTCGCTCGAGCGCCTCGAGCGTTCCTACCGTGAGTGCCTGCCGGTCGCAATGCTGGTGAGCCACAGCCGGTTTGCGCCGGGCTACGTTGTCGACAGCTTCCTCCCGTCGGTCGAAGAAGAAGCGACCGTGATCCGTATCGCGCAGTCCGGGGAAGATCCTGCTTCATTCATGGACGAAGT
>JBFEXY010000078.1:0-9211 GCA_041562415.1 Woeseiaceae bacterium | reverse complement strand
TAGTTGCTCGCCGGATGAATATGCGCGCTTCAAGGCTCTGAACGATGCGTACCGAAATAAGTTCGGCTTTCCATTCGTCATGGCCGTTCGTAACAAGAGCCGCAGAGAAATCCTCGAGGCATTCGAGACGCGGCTCGAGAATGATTACGATGCAGAGTTCGAGAATGCCTTGCTCGAGATACACAGGATCGCACGAATGCGGCTGATTGCCCTGGGAGCAAATTGATGCCGTCTCCCCGTAACCCGTTCCGCGAATGGATCCGGCTCGAGCAACCGCGCCTCGGTACGCGGGTGACTCATGCGAGCGACGAGTTCTTCGCCGCCAAGGAACGCCTGATTCAGCCCGCGGACCCGGTGTTCATCGAAGACAAGTACGACGACCACGGCAAGTGGATGGACGGCTGGGAGAGCCGTAGGCGCCGCACTCCGGGGCACGATCACTGCATTATCCGGCTGGGCGTGCCCGGTGTCGTTCACGGCATCGACATCGATACCCGCTATTTCACGGGTAATTTCCCGCCGCAGGCCTCGGTCGATGCCTGTGTCAGCAATGAGGACATACCGGATTCCGGCTGGACCGAGATTGTCCCGAGGACAGACCTTGCGGGCGATCAGCATCATTTCGTCGAAGTGAGCGACCGGCAAGTCTGGACTCACCTGAAGCTCAATATCTACCCTGATGGCGGCATCGCGCGCCTGCGTATCTACGGTGAAGTGCGAGCGGAACTCGAAGCGGACAATGGCGTCATTGACCTGTTCGCACTGAGAAACGGCGGCCGCGCACTTGCGGCGAGCGACGAGCACTATGGCAGCATGCATAACCTCAACCTGCCGGGCCGCGGCGTCAACATGGGTGATGGTTGGGAAACGGCGCGCCGCCGCGGACCCGGCAACGACTGGGTGATCGTCGCGCTCGGCAGGCCGGGTGTCGTCGAGCGTGTCGAGGTCGACACCGCGCATTTCAAGGGAAACTACCCCGACCGGGTATCGGTGGAGGCGGCGCTGTTCGAGCACCATGGCCAGGCGACGGTGGACAGCGACCGCTGGCAGACGTTGCTTCCCGAAGCGAAACTGCAGATGGATCAGCAGCACTACTTCGAAAAGGAGCTCGAGGACCACGGGCCGGTCAGTCACGTACGCATGTCGATCTATCCCGATGGCGGCGTCAGCCGGTTGCGCATATTCGGGCGCGCCGAATCCGGCGGAGCGTCATGAGCGGCTACACGTTGAAACCGCTGCCGCTGACACGCGAGCGCTTTCTGCCGTTCGGCGATGTAATCGAAGCATCCGGCAGACAGGTTGAATCCATGAATGCAGCACGATTCGAGCGTTTCGACGATCTGTGCAACGTGGACGTCAGCGCGGACGGCCGGGTGCGTGTTAGTGTGACACGCTGCCGCAGCGCGACGAAGCTGCCTTACCGTTTCGACGTAGTAGAGCGTCACCCGCTCGGCAGTCAGGCGTTCGTGCCACTGGCGCCGGCCCGTTTCGTGGTTGTGGTCGCGCCACCCGCAGAAAGCGTCGAGCTTGCGGATTTGCAGGCGTTCGTGACTAACGGCCGGCAGGGCGTGAATTACCGGCGCGGCGCGTGGCACATGCCGCTGATCGCGTTCGAAGCCGGACAGGAGTTTCTCGTCATCGATCGGGCCGGCGACCTGCCGAATTGCGATGAGCACGTGCTGGACGAGAGCGTGCTCCTGCTGGAGCCCTGACGGCATGCGCACGGCTTTTCGAGGTTCCGTCCTGCACTGTCTTGCCGATCCGGGCGAGCAGGACGACGAGAGCGCGGTTGCCTGGCTCGAAGACGGTTTACTTGTCGTGGAGGACGGTCTGATTGCCGAACTCGGCGAGGCTGACATGCTCCTGGGGGCATTGTCCGGCGATACGCGCGTCGAGGATTTCTCCGGCAAATTGATCGTACCGGGACTCATAGATTGTCACGTCCACTATCCGCAAATCGACGTTATCGGATCCTACGGCGAAGAGCTGCTCGACTGGCTGCATCGATACGCGTTTCCAATGGAGATGCGATTCGCGGATGAGACGTATGCGCGCGAGGTCGCCGCGGTCTTCGTCGATGAAATCCTCAAGAACGGTACGACGACAGCGCTGGTGTTCGGCACCGTGCATGCGCACTCCGCTGACGCCATATTCGAGGCGGCTGCCGCGAAAAACATGCGGCTGATTGCTGGCAAAGTACTCATGGATTCGAACTGTCCCGAAGAGCTGCGCGACAGTGCGGCGACGGGCTACGATGACAGCAAGCAGCTCATCGAGCGCTGGCATGGCAAGGGCCGGCTCGGCTACGCGATCACGCCGCGGTTTGCGCTGACGTCGAGCGAGGCGCAGCTCGAGGCGGCAGGACGCCTCGCCGCCGAGTATCCGGACGTGTGGGTGCATACGCACCTCGCCGAGAATCACGACGAAGTCGAACAGATTTCCCGGCTGTTTCCATGGAGTTCGAGTTACCTCGACGTCTACGATCGTTTCGGCCTGGTGCGTGAGCGATCCGTGTTTGCCCATTGCCTGCACCTGCAGGATGAGGAGTGCCGGCTCATGGCCGAGAGTGGTGCGGCGGCTGCACATTGCCCGACGTCGAACATGTTCCTCGGCAGCGGCCTGTTCGATCTGCGCCGGCTGCGCCAGCAGCAGGTTCGTGTCGGGCTGGGCACCGACGTCGGTGGTGGGACCAGCCTGTCGCTCCTCAAAACCATGCGCGAGGCATACAAGGTCCTGCACCTCCAGCAGCAGCCGTTACCGCCCGCCCGCGCGCTGTACCTGGCGACACTGGGGGCGGCGGAAGCCCTGTACCTCGAGGACCGGATCGGTAATTTCGAGACCGGCAAAGAAGCCGATTTCATCGTGCTGGATCCGCGCGGCACGTCGATCAGCGCGCACCGCACCGAGCTGGCCTCGTCGCTCGCGGAGTTGCTGTTTGCGCTTATCGTGCTCGGCGACGACCGGAATGTTGCGGCGACCTATCTACAAGGATCGCGTGCCTAATCCAGACAGCGATTCTCGAAGCGCTTCAGCAGCTTGTCCTCGTCTTCCGCCGCCCGGAAAAATTGGTCCAGGTAGGACATGCGGCTACTCTTGTTTTTGTCGCTGAGCACAGGCAATGACTCGATGAGTGCGGCAATCTCCTGCCTGCTCGAAACGACGGTATGCAGGGCCTTCTTCAGAGTATCCCTCTCGGTGCAAAAACCGCGGTAGAGCCGCTGCGTTACTTTATCGATGCGCAATTCGGGCGGCGGATAGGCATAAGGTGCGTTGACGAATCCCGAAAGATCGAAGTCGTAGGGGACGTACAGGATCTTCGCATCGGTCTCGACCAGCGTGCCATTATGGCAGCAGGTCTTTTCTTTGTGAGGCCTGACCAGTGACCAATCGAAATTGCCGACCAGGTACTGGAATACATAGACCAGCGCCATGTGATCCCCATCCATCCAGTCGAGGGCCACTTCGGGCAATTCCGATTCCTGGCCGTCGAGACGTTGGGCCAGCTGACCTGCAGGCTCCACTAAAAAGGCATACAGGCGAATGTCGTCATCAATGCGGCTGATATCCCTGAACGTTATCCGAAGCAGGCGAACGCGATAGCTGGCATGTGTCAGCAAATTGAGAATCCGGTAGACGGCGTATTCTTCGATAAGGTTCTTCTCCGCGCTTTCCGACGCATGGCAGGGCACGACGAGTTTGAGCTTGTCCTGTCCCTCGAAAAGCGTGCCGTCGACCTCACTCTTTTTGAAATTCAGGCGCATCGGCAGGAAGCCACAGACGCGCAAGCGGCTCTTGCCGCGGAGGCGGACCTTGATCGGGTGTTCAGTACCGCCGACGAGGAGTCTGAAAGCCAGCTGTTCACGGCCTTCGGCGTCGCTCATCAATTCCCCCAGCGGTCCTTCGAACGTAACGTCAATAATGCTCATATCATCGAAGAGGGGTGTTGCATGCAGGGGTGACAGCAGCATGACGGCGAGCAACGTCGCAGAGATTCGAAAGGCAGGCATACAGCCATGTTGCCGATGGAGCAGAGGCGCTGCAATATGCGTGCATGTTGGAGGATAAGCATTTCGCCGTCGCTCACAGGGAATCCGTTGCTTCAGGGCGTCGGCCTCGAGTACTTCCGACCTACTACTACCACTCGCATTTCGTCGAGATGATGGAGTTCATCGAGGCCAATTACAGTCACGTGCTGCTCGACAGCCACGTCGCCTTTATCCGCGATTTCGAGCGACTCCCGAAGGATGCACAGTGCCTTTATGTGAGGCTGGTGAACCGCAAAGGCAAAGTGTTTGCAGGTAATCGGCTGAAGTACCCCGAGCTGGGCGATACGCAGGTGCTTGTTGCGATACTGCGAGAGCAGGGCTGGCTCGAGCCGCCGTCCCAGGCGCATTTCGAGGAACTGCTGGGTTTCCTGACCAGGGGCGAACTGTACGAAGCTCTGGCCACTCTTTTTGTCGGTATGCGCAGTTCCATGAAAAAGGCGGAGTACGTCGCCTTTGCGCGGGCGAATTGTGCGCCCGAGGACTTTATAGGTCGCGTCGACCTGTCGCGGCTCGTCGTGCAGAGCCGGACGCAGGAAGTCGATTTCCTGACCTTCCTCTACTTTGGCCGGCTGCAGGAAGGGCTGACGCGCTTTACGATGCGAGACCTCGGTATCGTCAAGACGCACAATTTCCGCGAGACTTTCGAGCCACGTTTTGCGGAGCGTGAGGAAGCGTTGGAGCACTACTTTTTCGAGACTCGCCTGTCGCGCCTGCGCTCGGCTTCCGCAGCCACGCTGGAAGATCTCATGGACGAGGCTTGCTCATGGCCCGAACCGGCGAGTCCCGGGGCCGCGGCGCTGCGTGACAAGCTCGCCTATCGGCTGGGGCGCAAAGCGGAAAGAACAGGCGACGCCTACGCCGCACTGAGGCTATTCCAGGCGGGCGAATCGGCGCCGTGCATGGAACGTTCCGTGCGCATCCTCTTCGCCAGCGGCCAGAAGGACGAGGCAAGGCGTTACCTCGAGCGATGCATCGATGATCCGGGCAGCGACGAGGAATGGTTGTTCGCGCGAGACTTCTACGAGCGCAAGTTCGGCAGCAAACGAACGTCGGTCGTCACCGATGTCCTGCGCGCCGCCGAGACCATCGATATCGACGAAGCGCAGAGCGGCTCACCGGAACGTGCCGCCGCCAGTTACTTCGAGCAGGCGGGGCACCGCGCATTCCGCGTCGAGAATGCGCTGTGGCGAACGTTCTTCGGGCTTTACTTCTGGGACGAGCTGTTCGCCGGCGATGCGGCGGACCTGCATTCGCCATTCGAGTTCGTGCCGCGCAACCTGACCACGGGCACTTTCTACGACGACAATCGCGCTGCGATCGAACAGAAGCTGGCCATGCTCGACGAGCCGAACTCGGTCGTTCGTGCAGTATTGCGTTCGAGTACGGCGCATTACGGCAAGCCCAACGGCGTGTTCCGGTGGCGGCGCAGCGTCATTGATGCCTTGTTCGCGCTACTCGAATTCGAGCGCGGCGATCCTTTGCGGGAGATCCTGACGCGCTTCTGCCGGGACTACGAGGGATCCCGATACGGCTATCCGGACTTGCTGGTGCTGGACGACAGTGGCGCACGATTCATCGAGGTAAAGACGGAGGGCGACCAGCTGCGCCGCAACCAGTTGCTGCGTATCGAGCAATTACGTTCGGCAGGGTTTCGCGCGGACGTCGTGCGGATTCGCTGGACGCTGGACCCCGAACAGGAATACGTGGTCGTGGACGTGGAGACGACCGGCGGGCGCGGCGAACTTCACCGGGTTACCGAGATCGGGGCGGTCAAGGTTCGTAATGGTGAGATCGTCGGGCGCTTCTCAACACTTGTGAATCCGCAACGCTCGATACCGCCCGGCATTACGCGGCTGACCGGGATCACGCCGGCGATGGTGGATGACGCGCCGTACTTCTCCGACATCGCAGACGAGTTCGAAGAATTCCTGCGAGGCTCTATCTTCGTTGCGCACAATGTCGAATTCGATTACGGGTTCATCTCGCGGGAGTTCAGCCGCCTCGGCCGCAAATTCCGGTATCCGAGGCTTTGCACCTGCGCCTCGATGCGCAAGCTGTATCCCGGGCAGCGCTCCTACAGCCTCGCGGCGCTCGCGGAGGCCTACGATATCCCTCTCAGGAACCATCATCGCGCATTGTGCGATGCGGAGGCTGCGGCTCAGCTGCTGTTGATCGTCAACGAGAAACGCGGCGAATTGCTGGCATGTGGACAGTGACCTGTTCCCCGAACGCCAGGTCCGGCCGCGCGCAGACCCGCTTTATGCGCCGGGAGACAACCGTGGCGCAAGGGCGGGCGGTCATCGTGCGGAGGCTGTGGCGATAGGGTAGCATCGCCGCCTTGAGACTATCGACAGGGGAAGAGAGTTGCTGATACCGAGAATAGTGCCGCTGGCGCTGGCGCTGGTGTTGCTTGTTGCGGGCTGTACGGCGATAACGGTGAACCTGCCGCCGATCACCGACGCGCCGACGGACGAGCGTCACACCGGAAAGGTCGTCTGGCGCGATTTGCTGACCAACACGCCTGAAGCGTCACGGCGCTTCTACGGCGAATTATTCGGCTGGGAGTTCGAGGCGCCGAGGGTATTCGTGGGCGTAGGCGGGGGTGACTCCTACATGTTGATTCGTCACAACGGCGAACTGATCGGCGGGATGGTCGACATCAATGCATTGGGCAAGGACGAGAACATCTCGCAATGGATTACGACGATTTCGGTGGCCGACATCGATGCCGCGATGGCGCGCGTATCCGACGCGGGCGGCAGTGTCCTCAATCCGCCGGAGTCCATCGGTGATCGCGGACAAATGGCCGTGGTTGCGGACTCAACAGGCGCGCTGTTTGCGATGATCCAGACCAGGGACGGTGATCCGGCGGATAGTGAGCCCGTGCAGAATGGTTGGCTATGGGACGAACTCTGGACCGACGACGTGGAGAAAGCCACCGGCTTTTACCAGGACGTTCTCGGCTTCCAGCATTCAGATCATGACGTCGAGAACACGGACCGGAGCTACCGGGTACTGAAGTACGCGGACAAACCGCGCGCCGGGGTACTCGAAAACCCGTTCGACGATGAGCGTCCTGTCTGGGTGAACTACATTCGGGTCGCGGACCCATCGGTGGTGACTGCGAAGGTCGAGGGGCTCGGTGGCCGCATACTCGTCGAGGCGCAGGCGAGGCCCATTGGCGGTGAAGTAGCTTTCATTGCCGGCCCGTCCGGCGCAGGGGTCGCTGTGCAGACCTGGCCACTTGATTGAGGATACAAGCATGAAGAGTTCGAAGATTAAGCGAGTAGCCGGCATCTCCGTGCTCCTGGCGGTGTGTTCACTGCTGGCCTCGTGCGAGCCGCCCGCTGTCTACGGCAGTGTTGGTTATAGCTCGTACAGCGGTGGTGGGTACTACGGCGGCGGCGGTATGGGCACCAGCATCAGGATTGGCGGGCGCATTTACTGATCGCCCGCAGGCGCCACCAGGTGCCGCTCCAGCCTGTCGAAAATCGCGGCAAGCTCCGGACGATTTTCGCGTAACTCATCCAGCGATTGCCCCGAGAGTTCGTACGGCAACACCAGCCAGTCGTCTGTCTCGTGCACGTAATAATCCGGCGTGCGCAGCGTGCTCGCCGTCGGCCGATACCAGACCGTAGCGATTCGGATGTCCCTGGGGAGGTTGCGCCGCGTTTTTTGCGTCAGCTGGTCTATAACGGCTTTGACGCTCGATCCGGTGCTGTAGACATCGTCGACGATAAGCAGCGAGTGATGAGAACACAGGGTCTCGAGCAGGTACTGCATGCCATGCACGCGTATCCGGTCGGCTTGGCTGACCATCTCCGGATAGCGGTGCGCACCGGAGTAGGATGTGCGAATAGCGATGTGGTCCGTGGGGGTACCGAAAAAATCCAGGCCCTCCTGCACGGCTATGCCGACGGCACTGCCGCCGCGCCATAGCCCGACGAGAAAATCAGGTCGGAATCCTGCCTCGTGGATGTTTGCAGCGAGCTGGAAAGAATCCCTGAGCAGGTCGTCTGCGCGGATGAATCGCTTGTTCATTGTTCGTGGGCGCTCGCAGTACGGTAGAATTCAGGCCCGCATTATAGCCACCGCGCGAAGTCCCGGTAAAAAAAAGAGAATAACGATGGACAAGACCGTACTTTCCGCCCAGGACCTCCTCGAGGACTCTTTCCGTCTCGGGCTTGAAGTCCTCGAAAGCGGCTTTCGGCCGACGATGATTATTGCGATCTGGCGCGGCGGCACGCCGGTGGGAATGGCCGTGCAGGAAATCCTCGATTACTGCGGTGTCGAGTCTGATCACATTGCGATTCGCACGTCCTCCTACGTCGGTGTCGATGAGCGCGGAGCTGTCGCGGTGCATGGCCTGAACTACATCATCAAGAAAATCTGCCACGACGATCGTCTGCTAATCGTCGACGATGTCTTCGATACCGGCAATACGATCGTCGCCGTTATAGACGAACTCAGGAAGCGGGCAAGGGATAACACGCCGGAGGACATCCGCGTCGCCGTTCCGTGGTACAAGCCGAGCCGCAATCAGACCGACCTGGTTCCGGACTACTTTATCCACGAGACCGCAGAGTGGCTGGTTTTTCCGCACGAGCTCGACGCGCTGTCGGCAGAAGAGTTACGCAACTCGAGACCCGAGATTGCGCGCATCGTCGAGGCCGTCAAGCCCCCCGCCAGGACGGCCTGACCCAGGCATGCGCAGGATTTGCGTCTATTGCGGGTCGAACAAGGGTGCTCGGCCCGATTACGCGGAGGCTGCGGAAGACCTGGCGGCGGTGCTGGTGGAGCACAGGCTGGAACTGGTCTACGGCGGCTCGTCCAAAGGCATAATGGGTGTCCTCGCAGACAAGGCCCTGGAGCTGGGCGGACTCGTTCACGGCGTAATTCCCCGGCAGCTCGTCGCCAAGGAGGCCGCGCACAGCGGACTCACCAGGCAGCACGTTGTCGATTCCATGCACGAGCGCAAGACGATGATGGCGTCGCTCGCGGACGGCTTCATCGCCATGCCGGGCGGCTTCGGCACGCTGGAGGAATTGATCGAGATCGTGACCTGGGCGCAACTGCGGTTTCACGACAAGCCCTGCGGATTGCTGAACGTCTGCGGATATTTCGACCATCTCCTGAGTTATCTCGATCATGCCGAAGCCGAGGGC
>JBFEXY010000077.1:0-9218 GCA_041562415.1 Woeseiaceae bacterium | reverse complement strand
GGTGCCTGCAATGTCGCATGGCTCCTGGAATAGCTATGGCCTTTGTTACTGGTTGATGCATTAATAAAGGGGTGGTGTGGCAAGAAACTGTCGGGACAGCGCACATATGATCGGTCTGTTGCAGCGCGTGACGAATGCCAGGGTCGAGGTCGATGGCCACGCTGTTGGCGAGATTGGCCGTGGCCTGCTGGTTCTGGTCGCCGTGCACCGCGACGACAGCGAGCGCGACGTGGCCCGCCTGGCGGAACGAATCCTGTCCTACAGGGTCTTTCCGGATGACGACGGGCGCATGAACCGCAGCGTCGTCGACGAAGGCGGCGGCCTTTTGCTGGTACCGCAGTTCACGCTGGCGGCCGACACGAAGAAAGGCACTCGCGCCAGCTTCACCAGGGCTGCGGCGCCCGAAAAAGGCGAGGCCTGTTTTCGGCAGCTGGTCCGCATCTGTCGCGACACGCTTGCTACGGTGGAGGCCGGGCAGTTCGGCGCAAATATGCAGGTTGCCCTGGTCAACGATGGCCCGGTTACGTTCTGGCTCGAGAGTTGAGTGTTCCCAATACGTGATATTCGTACGGTTTTATTGCGATTTCATCGGTATCATGAACATAATGCGCGCCCGGCTCTGACCGGGCCTTCGAGAGGATTAGGGGGCTCTGCCCCGGGAGTATCGGATGTTTGCCAACATTAGCTGGCCGCAGCTGTTGATCATCCTGGTTATCGTGCTTGCCATTTTCGGTACGAAGCGCCTGCGCACCCTGGGTTCCGATCTGGGCAGCGCGGTGAAGGGCTTTCGCGGCGCGATGAAAGAGGCGGAAGAAGACAAAGATCAGCTTCGCGATGACTCACAGGAAGACGCCAACTTCGAGAACACGCCGGTTGACGAGCCCCGCAAAGAAAGCTGATTGACCCTGCCCCATGTCCGGTGTCGGCTTTTTCGAACTCGTGATCTTGTTCATGATCGGACTGGTCGTGCTAGGTCCCCAGCGCCTGCCTAAAGTCGCCAATCAACTCGGTACCTGGATAGGGCAGGCGCGACGAATGACCCGCGTCATGAAACGCCAGCTCGAGGACGAACTCGATCTCGGCGACAACTTCAAGAGCCTGAAGTCCATCGGCGATGAACTGAAAGAGGATCTCACCATTGGCCCCTCGGCGGCCCGTGCCCCGCGCGATGACGACACGTATTCGCCGCTTCACGAAGAGGATCCCGGCCCCGCGGTGGCGGGCATGAAAGTCGAGGAAGACGTTACGCCTATCGAAACCGAAGCACCGCCGGACGACGAGGGGGACGCTGAAGAACAGGCGAAAGAGAAGCCGGCGTGAGCGACGAAACCACGAATAAGAACGAGCAGGAGGACCTGGCAGAGGGCACGCTGCTCTCTCACCTCATCGAGCTGCGCTCGCGGCTGATCAAGATCTCGATCGCAGTCGTTGGCATGTTCGTTATCCTGCTGCCGTTTTCGCAAAAGATTTTCGTCGTCGTATCGCAGCCACTCGTCGACGTTTTGCCGGGACAGAAGATGATCGCGACGGCCGTTGCGTCGCCGCTGTTGACGCCGTTCAAGCTCACGTTTTTCGTCGCGCTGTTCGTCGCAATGCCCGTCGTCCTCTACCAGGTGTGGGCTTTCGTGGCGCCGGGCCTTTACAAGAAGGAGAAGCGCTTCGCGTTCCCCTTGCTCGGCTCCAGTATCATCCTGTTTTACGCCGGAATCGCTTTTGCGTATTTCGTGGTCTTCGAGCTGGTGTTCGGCTTCTTCGCATCGATCACGCCGCAAAGCGTGGAGATGATGACCGACATCGCTGCGTATCTCGATTTCATAACGAAGATATTCCTCGCATTCGGCATCGCGTTCGAAGTTCCCATCGCCACGGTACTTGTTGTCTGGACCGGCCTTACGACGCCCGAGAAACTGGGAAAGGCGCGGCCATACGTATTCCTGATGGCTTTCGTCGTCGGCATGTTCCTGACGCCGCCCGACATTATCAGCCAGACGCTGCTCGCCGTACCCGTTTACCTGCTCTACGAGCTCGGCATCCTGATGTCCCGGCTGTTCAGCCGCAAGCGCCGTCAGGACCCCGGGGAAACGGTTGCGGAAGACGCTAGTTAGCTGAAACCATTAGTTATTTTTCGTGTCGACTGTCTGTAGGTGCGAACTGCGTCAGGTGGAAAGTGCGCGGCGAAATAGTGTTTAATGCATAGCCTTTCGGCCCGTCCTCGGCGTGCCGTTCATCAAATGGGGGATACCTGATGAGTGACTCCGTCACCACTACGGCAGAAGACTACTCGCGCGACGACGAACTCTGGGGCCACCCGAAAGGTCTCTACGTCTGCTTCACGACCGAGCTATGGGAGCGTTTCTCATTCTACGGAATGAAGTACCTCCTGGTGCTGTACCTCACCAAGTATCACCTGTTCACCGATCAGATGGGGCTGGACGTTCTCGGCGCCTATGCCGGCCTGGTCTACGCTTTGCCGCTGATCGGCGGCCTGATCGCCGATCGCTATCTCGGCATGCGCAAGTCCGTACTGTTTGGCGGTATCTTGCTGTCGCTGGGCCATATCCTGATGGCGGTCGAAGGCTACCAGGCGATCTTCTATGCTACCGGCACGCGACTACTCGAAGACCTGACCCTCGCCTCGGGACAGGTGCTCGCGGCCGGGACCGTGCTCACGGAAGATATTACGATCCGTGATACTGCGGCGCTCAAGGTATTCTATTTCGCGCTGGCGCTCATCGTGATGGGTGTCGGCTATCTCAAACCGAACATCTCCACTATCGTCGGCAAACTGTACGGCCCCGAGGATCCGCGCCGTGACTCCGGCTTCACGATCTTCTATATGGGGATCAACATCGGTTCGTTTACCGCAACGCTGCTGTGCGGCTGGCTCGGCGAAACCTTCGGCTGGAAGTACGGCTTCGGTGCCGCCGGTATCGGCATGATCTTCGGACTGTTCACATTCATGTACGGCCAGAAGTACCTGCGTGGGCACGCGGAGCCTTCGGAGCCGGAGAAGCTCAAGCGGCCGTTCTTCGGACCGCTGAACGTCGAGCAGGCCATCTATGTTTTCAGCCTTCCTGTCCTCGGCCTGCTCTGGTGGCTCGTGCAGCACGAGCACGTCGTGCTGGCGTCGCAGAATGTATTTCTGACCATCGCGATCGTCGGGCTCATCCTCTATTCGATGATCCACGACAAGACCCACTCCAATAATCGCGCTGCCTTCGCTATTGCCGGTATCGCCATTGCCGCCGGCGGCTACGCGGTGCTGGTGAACCTGCATTTCCTGCCCGGCAGCGAGACACTGGCAGAAACCGTGCTATACGGCGCCATCATTCTCATCGTGGGGTTCGTCGTCTATGGCTTCATCACGCACTACTCCGAGGAATTCGCCAGGACTGTCGTCCTGATGATCCTCATCCTCTCGACGATCGTTTTCTGGGCGCTGTTCGAACAGTCGGCGGGGTCGATGACCTTCTACGCCGATCGCGTCGTCGATCGCGAAGCATTCGGTGTCACATTTACGGCCGCCCAGTTCGGCTCGCTCAATGCCGGCTTCATCATGCTTCTCGCGATACCGTTCGCATCACTCTGGGTCTGGCTGGACAAGCGCAAACTCGAGCCCTCGACCCCGGTCAAGTTCGGCCTCGGCATCATCCAGGCCGGGCTCGGTTTCGGTGCCCTGGTGCTGGGCGCCCAGTTCCCCGACGAGACCGGCCACATCGCGATGATCTGGCTGGTGCTGGCGTACCTGCTGCACACGACGGGTGAGCTCTGCCTCTCTCCCGTGGGCCTGTCGGCAGTTACAAAGCTGTCGATCCCGAATGTCGTCGGCGTCAGCATGGGCACATGGTTCCTCGCCACGGCGCTATCGGAAACCGTTGCAACTCGCATCGGGCGCATGGCGGCAATCGATACATCGGCTGGCGAGATCGGTGATCTCGCGACTGCCATTGCCACCTACACTGAGCTCTACGAGTTCCTCATGTGGATCGGCATCGGCGTCGGCGTATTCATGCTGATTATATCGCCGGTTCTCAGGCGCTGGATGCACGGTATTCACTGATCCCGGATTTGCCGGGGCGTTTATCGGCAGAAGCAACGCGTAGCGAAGTGAGCCGGGATCTACAGAAATGCCATGGGCCGCTCGCTGGCCACGGCGTCGGCGGCGAGCGATTCATGTAAACTCGATTTTGTAATCTGACGGAAAACGGTAATGGCAAAAGAACAAGAAGAAACGACCAAACCCGGCCTGACAACTCGAATGCTCGCGACCGTCGAACGGGTCGGCAACAAGCTACCGGACCCGGCGGTGCTGTTTATCGCGCTGCTCTTTATAGTCTGGGTGCTGTCGTGGCTGCTCTCCTACGTCACGTTCGGTGTCATCGACCCACGCTCGAACGAGCCGCTCGTCATCAATAATCTGCTCGCGCCCAGGGCCTTTACTGAATTCCTGGCGGCCATGGTGACGAACTTCTCGCATTTCCACCCGGTTGGCGTGGTGCTGGTCGCCATGATGGGTATCGGCGTCGCAGAGCACACCGGCTTCATCAATTCGGCAATCCGCTCCCTGCTGAACGTGACGCCGGCGAAGCTGCTGACGCCGATGGTTATTCTCGTCGGTATCGTTTCGCACTCCGCGGTCGATGCCGGCTACGTGCTCGTCATCCCGCTGGGCGGCGTCATTTTCTATGCGGCGGGCCGCCACCCGCTGGCCGGTATCGCCGCTGCGTTTGCCGGTGTCTCGGGCGGCTTTTCCGCCAACTTCGTGCCCAGTTCACTGGACCCGCTGCTGCAGGGCCTTACGCAGGCGGGAGCGCAGATCCTCGACCCGGAAATCATCGTCAACCCGCTCAACAACTATTTCTTCACGACCGCGTCATCGCTCCTGATCATAGGAATCGGCTGGTACATTACGGACAAGGTCGTCGAACCCCGTATCTCGAGTACCGAGATCGACGGTGACGCGGAAGACCTGCCCGAGATGCACGAGCTGCAACCGAACGAACGCAGGGGATTGCGCTGGTCACTGGTTGCGATGGTTGTCGGCATCGTCCTTTTGTTCGTTACGGCGCTGCCGCAGGGATCGGCATGGCGGACGCCGGATGGCGACCTGACATCATTCAGCGCGCCGATGATGCGCGCGATCGTCTCGCTGATTTTCCTGCTGTTCCTTGTGCCTGGCATCGTGTACGGCATCGTCGCCGGGACCATGAAGAGTTCGAAGGACATGATCGATGGAATGACCCATGCCATGCATGGCATGGCGTACTACCTGGTGATCATGTTTTTCATCGCCCAGTTCGTGTACGCCTTCGGTCAGTCGAACCTCGGTGTCCTGCTGGCCCTGGAAGGTGCGAACTTCCTCAAGGCGATGAATGCGGGGGCGCCGATCACGATCGTCGGTATTGTCATCCTGACCGCATTCGTCAATATTTTCGTAGGCTCGGCGAGCGGCAAATGGGGCCTGCTCGCCCCGATCTTCGTGCCCATGCTGATGTCGCTGGGCATCTCTCCCGACCTGACGCAAGCGGCCTACCGCGTGGGCGACTCGAGCACCAATATCATCACACCGCTGATGCCGTACTTCCCGCTGGTGGTCGTCTATTGCCAGCGCTACGTGAAGAACACGGGTATCGGTACGCTGACAGCAATGATGCTGCCTTACTCGGTCACCTTCCTCGTGGCCTGGACGATCTTCCTGCTCGTGTATTTCGCAATCGGGTTCCCGCTGGGCATACAGGCCAGCTACACCTATCCCTGAGGACATGCGATGACCATGCCGGACTTCGAGAAACTCGGCAGCTTCTATCTCGGCAAACGTCACGACGCAGGCTCGGAGACGCTTACTGACGAACTTGTTCTTTACGACTCCAAGGATCTCACGACCCACGCCGTGATTATCGGCATGACGGGCTCCGGCAAGACCGGGCTGGGCATCGGTCTGCTGGAAGAGGCGGCGCTGGACCACATTCCGGTGATCGCCATCGACCCCAAGGGCGACATGGGCAATCTCCTGCTGACCTTTCCGAAGCTCACCGCTGATGATTTTCGGCCGTGGGTCAATCCTCGCGGCGCCAGCGACCAGGGACAGACGGTCGAGGAATACGCCGCAGCGCAAGCGGCGCTGTGGAAGAAGGGCCTGGGTGAGTGGGGCCAGTCGGGAGAGCGCATCGCCCGGCTGCGAGAGAGCGCCGACATGGCCATCTACACGCCGGGCAGCAATGCGGGACTTCCGGTCTCGGTGCTGAAGTCGTTCGCCGCTCCCGAGGCGGGGCTGATGGGCGATATCGACCTGTACCGCGACCGCGTGCAGGCAACCGCGACGGGAATCCTGACGCTGCTCGGCATCGATGCCGACCCGGTCGCGAGCCGCGAACACATACTCATCTCGCGCCTTCTCGATCACGCCTGGCAGGAAGGCAGGGAGCTGGATATAGCGGCGCTGATCGCGGCTATCCAAAACCCACCCTTCACCACGATTGGCGTTATGGGTCTCGATGCATTCTTCCCGGAGAAGGACCGCTTCGCACTGGCGATGCGGCTCAACAACCTGCTCGCGGCGCCCGGTTTCGAGGCCTGGATGCAGGGGGGGCCGCTGAGCGCGAAGGGCCTGCTCTACACCGCCGAAGGCAAGCCGCGCATTTCAGTCATGTCCATCGCGCACCTCGACGATGCTTCGCGAATGTTCTTCGTATCCATGCTCCTGAACGAGATCATCGCCTGGATGCGTGCCCAGCCAGGCACCTCCAGCCTGCGTGCGATCCTGTACATGGACGAGATATTCGGATTCATGCCGCCGGTAGCCAATCCGCCTTCCAAGTCGCTCTTCCTGACCCTGCTGAAACAGGCGCGCGCATATGGTCTCGGACTGGTACTCGCTACGCAGAACCCGGTGGACCTTGATTACAAGGGTCTGTCGAACACCGGCACCTGGTTCATCGGGCGACTGCAGACCGAGCGTGACAAAGCCCGGGTGATGGAAGGCCTCGAGGGCGCAAGCCAGGGCGACTTCGACAAGCAGGCGATGGAACGAACGCTCACCGGCCTCGGCAAGCGCCGTTTCCTGCTGCATAACGTGCACGAAGACGAGCCCGTGGTATTCGGGACCCGCTGGGTCATGTCCTACCTTGCAGGCCCGCTCACGCGTGACCACATTCGCACCCTGATGGCCAGCGCGCGGACGGCCCTTGCCGCAAGCCCGGCCGGGACTGCAAAACCGAAACAGAAGGGCACCTCGGGCGCGCCCGCGCTGCCGCCGGCTATCGACCAGTACTTCGTCCCGGGCGCTGCGGAGGAAGTTACCTATTTTCCGCGACTGATCGGTGCGGCCAGCCTGGTCTTTTCGAATGCGCGCTACCAGGTCGAGGACGAGCGCTGCGCCCTGTATACGTTCGAAATCGAAGACGGTCCGGTGAGCGTCGAATGGGATAACGCCGAGCCCCTGGACATGGCGATCGAGGCGCTCGGTGGAACCGCCGCGCCCGGCGCCTCGTTCGCGGAGCTCCCGGGCCCGGCCACCGACGCGAAACAATACGCGGCGTGGCAGCGCGAATTCAAACGCTGGGCTCGCCAGAACGAGACCTTCACTCTCTACAGGAGCAAGCGTTTTCGGCTGACCTCCGCACCCGGTGAGACCGAGGGTGACTTCCGGGTACGCCTGCAGGACCTGGCGAGCGAAAAGCGCGACCAGGCAATCGCGAAGCTGCGCAAGCGTTACGCGAGCAAGACGACCACGCTCGAAAACCGCCTGATGCGTGCACAACAGGCCATCGCGCGCGAACAGCAGCAGGCGAGCAAGAAGACACTGGACACGGCAGTCTCCATCGGCACCGCAATACTCGGCGCCGTGCTCGGACGCAAGCGGCTCTCGACGACGTCAGCGAGCAAGGTCGGCACGGCGATCAAGACCGCTGGCAGCGCGCGCAAGGAAGCGGCGGACGTGGCCCGCGCAAAACAGACGGCTGAGAAGGTCAGCGCCGATCTCGAGGCGCTCAACGAACAGCTCGAAAAGGAAGTCGACGCGCTCGATACGGCATTCGATGCGCAGGCCGAAGAGCTGGATGAGATCGTTATTCGCGCGAAGGCGACGGATGTTCACATCCCGGTGCTCGCGCTCGCGTGGATGCCGTATTCACCCGATTCGAAAGGCAGGCTGCGGCCCGCCTGGAGTTAGCCGCATCACCTGGACGCTAGTCACCTAAACAGGCACCGGCGTAGGCTTTTATTACACCCGCATTTTCGAGCTGGCACTCATTGTCGTAGGTAATGCCATCGAGTCCGCACACTGGCAGGTAGACGCGCGGACAGTTCCGACCCTGTTCCTCACACATGCCGGCATAATCGATACGCGTTCCGCGTCGCTCCGCGTAGCAGGCGTTCGCGTAAGTCAGGTTATCCGCACCACACACAGGAACGAACAGGTTGGGGCACGGCCTCTGGTTGCAGATTCGGACGGTGTAGCTCGTGACTCCGGCTTTGTCGGCAAGGCAGGCGTTGTCGTAAGTGGCGCCGTCGTTTCCACAGACGGGCGCGAATACCGGCGGACAGTTATTGACGTCACAGGCGCTTGCACGCTGCACCGGGACGCGGTCTACGTTTGCTTCGCACCGATTCAGGTAGGTGCGTCCATTCATGCCACAGACCGGGTCCGGAACGCCCGGACAACCGCTCGGCGCACAGGCACCGAGACCGGCTAGTTGGACATTCGATTTCGCCGCAAAGCACTCGTTGATGTAGGTGTTTCCGTCAACGCCACAGACCGGATCGTACTCCTCGCTGCATTGCAGCGGGGCCGCGAGGGATTCGTTATCATCGGGCTGCTCCTCCTCGACGCCGTCCTGTACGTCGGTCTCGTCTTCGGCGCTGTCTGCTTCGCCGGCTTCCTCGCCATTGGTCGCGGCCGGACATTCACCCTCGGCGACGATTTCGACGCCCGCCACGTTGGCAACACATTCATTGCTATAGGTGTTGCCATCGGCTCCACATACCGGGGTGTAATCCATCGTGCAGGCCACTTCGCCTGCCTGCGCCAGCAACAGGTGCGTATCGGCGGCAATGACCGCCGGTGCCAGCAGGCACGTGGCGATACAGGCTATAACTCTGTTCATCATCAGGGAAAGTCTATCAGTTCACGAAGTGGTACCAGCTGTATCCCTTCTTCGACAAGGTCCGGGATTGCCTGTTCCAGGAATGCAAGCGTCGCGGGATACGGATGCCCGATT
>JBFEXY010000076.1:0-9284 GCA_041562415.1 Woeseiaceae bacterium | reverse complement strand
GCAAACCCGTTATTTCGCGGGTGCACCGCTATTGCAATCAGGCTAGAATCCCCGGCGTGAATTCGCTGGGCAGCTTCACGTAATGGCAAAATCCTACGACGCCGCGGACATCGAAGTCCTGAGCGGGCTTGAACCCGTACGCCGCCGGCCGGGCATGTACACCGACACGTCCCGGCCCAATCACCTCGCGCACGAAGTTATCGACAACAGTGTTGACGAGGCGCTTGCGGGACACTGCAAGAAGATCGAGGTAACCATCTACAAGGACGGTTCGCTCGAAGTCGCCGACGATGGCCGTGGCATGCCGGTGGACAAGCACCCCAAGGAAAAACTGCCCGGCGTCGAGGTGATCCTCACCAAGCTGCATGCCGGCGGCAAGTTCTCGAACAAGAATTACCAGTTCTCCGGCGGTCTGCATGGCGTGGGCGTATCGGTCGTCAACGCGCTGTCGAAGAATCTCGAGGTGTGGATACGCCGCGGCGGCAAGGAATACAACATGAGCTTTGCCGGCGGCAAGAAGCGGGGCAAGCTCGAGGAGGTAGGCACCGTCGGGAAGGCGAATACCGGAACGACTATTCGCTTCTGGCCCGACCCGCAGTACTTCGATTCGCAGAAATTCTCGATCTCACGTCTTAAGCACGCGCTGCGCGCAAAAGCCGTGTTGTGCCCGGGATTGACCGTGCGCCTCAAGGTCGAGAAGCCGAAGGAAAAACTCGAGTGGTGTTACTCGGGCGGTCTCGAAGAGTATCTTCTGGAGGCGATCGGCGGTGAGGAGTTGCTTCCGGCCGAGCCGTACTCCGGTAACGTCACCGGCAAGAACGAGGCCGTCGATTGGGCCCTCGCGTGGGCCATCCAGGGCGGCCAGGCCGTAACGGAGAGCTACGTAAACCTGATTCCGACGCCCCAGGGCGGGACCCACGTCAATGGGCTGCGAACCGGTCTTACGAACGCGCTTCGTGAATTCTGTGACTTCCGCAATCTGCTACCGCGCGGCGTGTCGATCGCGCCGGAAGACGTGTGGGACGGGCTGAATTTCGTCCTCAGCGCGAAGCTCGAGGATCCGCAGTTCTCGGGACAGACAAAGGAGCGGCTGTCGTCGCGGGAGTCGGCCGCGTTCATCGCGGGAATCATCAAGGACAACTTTGCGATCTGGCTCAATCAGCATCCGGAAACAGGCGACCAGCTCGCGCAGCTTGCTATCGTCAAGGCCCAAAAGCGTCTGAAAGCGGCCAAGAAGGTCGTCCGCAAGAAAATCGTATCCGGCCCGGCGTTGCCCGGCAAACTCGCCGACTGTACGTCGCAGGAGCCGGAGCTGTGCGAGATCTTCCTCGTCGAAGGTGATTCGGCCGGCGGGTCCGCCAAGCAGGCTCGCGACCGGACGACGCAGGCGATCATGCCGCTGCGCGGCAAGATCCTGAACACCTGGGAAGTGGATGCCGGGGAGATTCTTGCATCGCAGGAAGTGCACGACATAAGCGTAGCGCTCGGCGTCGATCCCGGAAGCGACAGCCTCGACGGGTTGCGTTACCACAAGATATGCATTCTTGCCGACGCCGATTCGGATGGCCTGCACATCGCCACGTTGCTGTGCGCCCTGTTCCTGAGGCATTTCCGCGAACTGGTGATGGCGGGGCACGTCTATGTTGCGATGCCCCCCCTGTATCGAATCGATGTCGGCAAGGAAGTCTTCTACGCACTCGATGACAGCGAGCGCAAGGGAATACTGGATCGAATCGAGGCGGAGAAGATGCGCGGCAAGATTTCCGTCACCCGCTTCAAGGGTCTCGGTGAAATGAATCCGTCACAACTGCGCGAGACGACGATGAACCGCGATACGCGGCGCCTCGTGCAGCTCACCGTCAATCCGCGCGACAAGACCGACCAGATGATGGACATGCTGCTGGCCAAGAAGCGTGCGAAGGATCGCCGCGAATGGCTCGAAAACAAGGGAAATCTGGCAGAAGTGTGAATTCCTGTGCTGAGGGCAGAGCACAGAAAGGCCTGGCAGAAGTGTAATTTGCTGCGCCGGACGTAAAGCGATCGATAGTCTGGCCGAGGTATAGAAACTATGCAGAACAGCCTGAATCTCGAAGGCGTCGAACAGCAATCGCTCAAGGAGTACACCGAGAAGGCGTACCTGGACTACTCGATGTACGTGATTCTCGATCGGGCGCTGCCGCAGATCGGAGACGGGCTCAAGCCCGTTCAGCGGCGCATCATCTATGCGATGAGCGAGCTCGGCCTGTCGGCGAGTTCGAAGCCCAAGAAGTCGGCGCGCACCGTCGGCGACGTCATCGGCAAGTTCCACCCGCACGGCGACTCCGCCTGTTACGAGGCGATGGTGCTAATGGCGCAGGATTTCTCCTACCGCTACCCGATCATCGATGGTCAGGGCAACTGGGGTTCGACTGACGATCCAAAGTCCTTTGCGGCCATGCGCTACACCGAATCGCGCCTCACCCCCTACGCGAAGAGTCTCTTGCAGGAACTGGGGCAGGGCACGGTCGACTGGGTTCCCAATTTTGACGGCATGCTCAACGAGCCCGTAGTGTTGCCCGCACGGCTCCCCAACCTGCTGCTCAATGGAACTACCGGTATCGCGGTCGGCTTGTCGACCGACGTGCCGCCGCACAACCTGAGGGAAGTCGCCAGTGCACTCGTGCATCTGCTGGATGAGCCGAAGGCGTCCATCGCGGCTGTTATGAAGCACATCAAAGGCCCGGATTTCCCGACCGGCGGCGAGCTGGTCTCGCCGCGCGACGATATCAAACAGATATATACGACAGGCAGCGGCACGCTGCGGCTACGGGCTTCCTACAAGATCGAAAACGGCGACATCATCATTTCGTCGCTGCCTTACCAGGTATCCGGCAGCAAGGTGCTCGAGCAGATTGCGATGCAGATGCGCGCGAAGAAGCTCCCACAGGTGGACGACCTTCGCGATGAATCGGACCACGAGGAACCGATCAGGCTCGTAATCAGCAAGAAACGAGGCGTCGATGTCGAACAGTTGATGTCGCACCTGTTCTCGACGACGTCGCTCGAGCGCACGGTGCGCGTCAACATGAACGTTATCGACCTCGAGGGCCGGCCGAGGATGTTCAACCTCCTGGATATGCTGAAGGAGTGGCTCAAGTTCCGGCGCGAGACCGTGAAGCGGCGCCTGCAGCATCGTCTGCAGATTGTCACCGATCGACTGCACATCCTGGACGGACTGCTTGTCGCCTACCTCAACATCGATGAGGTCATAAAGATCATCCGCACCGAGGACGAACCTAAACCAGTGCTGATGAAGCGCTTCAAACTCACGGATCTCCAGGCCGAAGCCATCCTCAATCTGCGGCTGCGCAATCTCGCCAAGCTCGAGGAGATGAAGATCCGCGGCGAGCAGGACGAACTTAATGAAGAGCGCGACCTGCTGGAGAAGACACTGAAGAGCGCGGCGAGGCTCAAGACGCTCCTCAAGAAGGAAATCCTCGAGGACACAGAAACTTACGGTGACGAACGCCGTACCGAGATCGTGGAACGCGAGGCTGCACAGGCGCTGGACGAGACGCAGCTTGTCGCAAGTGAGCCGGTAACGGTCATTTTGTCGCAGCGCGGTTACGCGCGCGCGGCCAGGGGTCACGATGTCGATGCTACGTCGCTTGGCTACAAATCCGGTGACGGGTTTCTTGCGTCGGCGCAGGGGCGTAGCAACCAGCTGGCGATGTTCATCGACAGCACCGGGCGCGTCTATTCAGTGATGGCGCATACGCTGCCTTCTGCGCGGGGGCAGGGCGAGCCGCTGTCGTCACGGTTCAAGCCACCCGATGGCGCCGAATTTTGCGGCGCGATGATAGGCGATGGTGAGCAAAAGTACGTGCTTGCCAGCGATGCGGGATATGGTTTTATCGCGACGCTGGAAGACCTCGTGTCGCGCAACAAGGCCGGCAAGGCGATTCTGCGTGTGCCGGGGGGCGGCAAAGCCGTCGTGCCTGCACCCATTCCCCGGGATACGGAGTGCCTGATTGCCGCGGTCAGCTCGATCGGCCGATTGCTGATGTTCGAGATGGACGAATTGCCGGAACTCGCCAAGGGCAAGGGCAACAAGCTGATTAATATCCCCGGCAAGAAATACCAGAGCCGCGAGGAAAAAATGGTCGCTGTGGCGGTCGTTCCCGAGGAAGGGGATCTTCAGGTCTATTCCGGCAAGCGCATCATGACTATCAAGTGGGACGATTCGGAGCCCTATTATGGTGATCGAGCACTGCGCGGCGCGCTGCTGCCACGCGGCTGGCGGACCGTCGACCGGCTCGTGGGCATCAAACCTGAATGAACTTCTAACAGGCGCTCGAGGCCTTTCAGGTCCTCATCTTTGTGAATTGGCAGCAAAGAGCCCGGTCTGCGGTGTTTGCCTCCGGGCTGCTCGCTGCGCTCGCTTTAGGCCTCGTTGGCAAACACCCCGAACCGGGCTCTGTCAGGCGATCCGCCGGTCGCAGGCGCGCCGGGGCGTTTGTCGACCGAAGTAAAGCGCAGCCGTGCGAAGCACGGCGAGCTATGAGGGAGAGAAATGCCCCGGGCGCCAGTCATTAACGGTGCCCTGACCGTCGGTACGACCGGTCGGAAACCAGGCGCGGCAGCAGCGCGCCGCGCGTTGGAGAAGATTCAGGGGGAGCTAGCGGGCCCGGGCGCCGTCCTTGTCGCGCGGCATCTCGACGGTCTTGTCGTCTGCGTCGATGTTGGCCGTCACGTCGAGATCGTCGCCGATTTCGTCGTTCTGTGCTTCGAGCGTCGCCGTCAGGTCCAGTTCGGAGAGGTTCGTGAGCTGCATCTCGATCGACGTATCGTCTTCCGAACCGACAACCCTGCCTGCGTTATTGTCTTCACCGAGACTTTCAGCAAGCTCCGATGCCGCCTTTTCGACTTCGGCATTCAGCAACTGGGTCGCACTCATTTCCTCTTCGTAGTCCTGCGCCAGGATGTCCTGGCCGATCTCGTCGACGATCGTATAGTCATCATTGATCAGCGTCTGACCCGTGTCGTCGAGCGGCACGGCCTTGAGGTCGCGCTCGGTTACCTCGGCCGGGTCCGGCATCTTCGTTGCGTCGACTATCATTGAAATGTCGTATTCGTCGCCATCGTCCTCCGGCAGCACCTCGCTGTTGACGACGAGGTCTTCCTCGGGTCTTTCGGGCGGCGGAATGATATCCGTCTCCGGAGACGGGTCCTCAGCGGCAGCCCTCTCAGGGAGTTCCATGTCGAGATCCATCGTGGCCGCGAAACCGAAGTCCCGGTTGACGTCGACGTCGTCGGAATCGTCGAACCCGGTTCCGTCGACGAGGTCTGCATCAAGCGCGAGGTTTTCCTCAGTCGGGGAATCGTCCGACAAATCGAAATCGACGTTGTCGTAGGTCGGTTTGATCTCCTGCACGGTCATCTCGGATTCGGGCACCGAAATGGGCGCCACGTCCGGTGCGCTGAACTCGGAGCGCGGTGGCACCCGGTCATCAGCGCCGACAGGCTTCGAGCCAAAATACTCGCGGAGCCTCGGCCAGAACATCAGGTAGGAGCCAAACGCCGAGATCAGGGCGGCGGCGGCCCAGATTAGCCAGTTCCAGGAAGATTCGGCAGGCTGCGGCGAACCGACAATGCGTGTACCGGCCGAGGGCTTGATGACCCGAGCCGGCGCAGCTGCCGACTCGGCAGGCGCCGGGTCAGCGGTTGCGGATTCTTCGACCACGACATCGCCGGCAACGAGGTCGGCGTACGCTGCCGGGTAATCGCTTTTCTCGACAGGCTCGTCTGCGACTCCCTCACTTGCGCCGATAGCGGTTGCGGTTGTCTCACTGACCACGGATTCCGGTGCGACCGGCATGAATTCGGTCGCAGGAATTTGCTTGCTTGCATCCTGCTCCAGGGTCTCTGCGCCCTCGTAAAGACTGGCAACAGCCGACGAGTCCTGCACGATGGCGGCAACATCGTCCTGCGGTTCGATCGGGGCGGATGGCATCGCGGGGCTTGGAGCGCGCGCAGCCGAAACTACACCACCGGTAAACGACGGGATACTCAGCCAGCTGCCGGCTTTCAACCTGTCCGGACTGCCCCCGATGAATGCGTCCGGATTGGCATCGAGGATCGCAGCCATCGCATCCGCGGTGGGCACGGTGCGGTTTTCGAGACGCTGCACGATCCCCGACAGCGAATCGCCACGCTGCACCAGGTAGCGCGAGTCCCCTGCAATCGGCGACGAATCTGCTACCGCCCGTGGTGCGGCTGATTGGCGGCTTGCCGTCGCCACTGCAAGCGCCGTTGCCGGTGCTGCCTGGCGTGCCACCATCACCGGCCGGTCATGCGGGTTTACGAACAAGAGATAGTTGCGGCTCACATGTGCGGAATAGGGGCAGTCGACTACAACATTGGCCGACAACATAGGCTCCATAACTGGCGACCGGCCTGAAATCGAGATGATGCCCTTGGATACACGTACGGTAGTGTTGTGCAGGCCCGGGAGACCACCGCCGCCTGAACGTATGGCGACACAGTGACCCTCGATGATTTCGTTCGCGCCGAGCGCATAGGCGATGCTCGCGCGCAGCGGCTGGCCGAGAGTAGACTGCACCTGCAGTTCACCGAGTTCGAGCGCGGCCGCGGAACCCACCGCGAGACCGCCCCCCGCTGCAACGAGCGCTGCCCTGCCTGCTCTGGACCGGTTCTTGCCCGGCACCTTGTGCGAATTCTTTCGTATCTTCACTGCTAGTACCTCGGTACTCTGGCGCGGTATTCAGGTTACGAACACCTTGCCGTTCCGTCTACGCGCCGATTCCACGTTTTCTGTAAAAAAAGCCTTTAACCGGCGGTTTCAGTCCGAATGTGTGATGGCCGTCACACTCTCCGTCAATCCCTTAACCCGCGTTGGCTGCGGCGAGTTCCTCGAGCGTCCTTTTCTTGACGCTGTCGGTCTTGTCCTGCAGCACGACCTCGGGTTCGTGAACGTAATGTCCTTGCATGTAATCGAGCCCGAGCTGGAACAGAACCGCCATGGCGTTGGCGTTCTCGACGCGCTCAGCGATCGATTTAATACCTCTTTTCTGAGCTGCGACCACGATGCGTTGGACAGCCTCTTGCATACTGGTATCGGTCATCAGTGTATGCATGAGTTCGCCGTCCACCTTGATGTAATCCGGTTTCAGAATATCGAGGATCTGGAAACGCGCCTGCTCGATGCCGTAATGCTCGAGCGCGAAGCCCACGCCGAGTTTCTCAAGCTTTCTTACGATGTCGCGTGTCTGCTTGATGTGCCTGGCTGCATCGCGTTCCGGCAGCTGCGTGACTAACCTCGAGCAGTCGAATTTTCGCTCGTCGAACTCACGCTGCATCCAGCCGATCGTGCCTTTGTCGATGATCGACTGCCGCGACAGTCTCACGAATACGCGGTCGGCGCTGCTGTGTTCGCAGAAATCGATCGCTGCCTTGATCATCCAGCGGTCGATGTTCTTCATCATGTTGTTACGTTCCGCTGCCGGTATGAATTCCGACGGTAGTACCGGATTGCCCTGTTCATCGACCATGCGAACAAGCAGATCGTACATCTCGATCGAGTCGCGCCGCAGACCGGCGATCGGCAGCTGTGCAAGCATGAAGCGATCGTCCATCAATGCCGACTTCAGGCGTTTGGCCCAGATCGCGTCGAATTCCTTCTGCTTCGTGTCCTCGTGCGCTGACTCGTTGAGGAAACACGTGTTGCCGCCTGCTTCCTTGCCCAGCGTGTAAGCGTCCACCGTCGCCGCTACGAGTTCCTCCAGGTTGCTGAAGACGTCACTTACAGCGCAGACACCCACCGTGCAGGTGATCTGAGCCGACTTCTCGCCGACGTCGAACGTGGTTTTGCTGATGTGGTTTGCGAGCTGTCTGCCCCATGCCTGGCCATCCCGGGCATTGCCGCGCTCCAGAAGTACCATCAACGACGTGCCTTCGAAACGGCCTGCAACGTCGCGCGGGTGCATGCGCTTTCTCATTTCCTCGGCGAACTGCGCGAGCACTTCTTCGGACTGCAGGATACCGATTTTCTTCTGCACCTCTGCGAACCTGTCAATCTTGACGTACGCCAGCACATGCAGGCCGGATTTCGGTTTACGTTTGAGTCGCTTGCCGAGGCGCTCTACGAACTGCGCACGGTGGTAGAAGAGTGTGGTCGGGTCTCGTTTGAGCGCGTCATGTACCAGCGCAGTCGGTTCTTTTTTCGAATCGTCCTGTGGAGCTATGCGAACATGAACACACGGCACGCTATCGAAATCCATGCGCTGGAACTCGAGTTCCAGCTCCCCGCGAGGTCCGACGTCGAGATGCGGCTTTACCCTGAGTTTCTCGTCTTTGGCCCACTTGCCGTTGATGGCGGCATTCAATGCGCCCTTCAGCGCCGCGTGGCTCTGGGTGTCGAAACTGTCCATGAGGGGCAGGCCCTTGACCTCGTCGACGTGGGCGAACTTGAACAACTTTAGCCAGGCGTCATTGGCTTCGATCACGATGCCTTCGTGTGCCAGTGCTATGGCGGCGCTGGACGACTGCATGTAGTCGCGGATCTGGCGCTTGTATTCGCTGGCGGAAGCGATTGTCGAATTCAGGGCGCGCTCCGCGCGCAGTGCGCGCAGTTCGCGGGTAACTACGGACTGCAGGCGATTCCGGAGACCGATGGAAACGAGGTCGCAGGCACCGTTACGCATCGCTTCCTGGATAGTGTTCTCGTCGGCTTCCTTGCGCAACGCTATTACCGGGACCTCCGGGTTGAAGCGGTCTTTTTGCTTGATGATCTGCCGTACACCCTCGGGATAGCGGTCGCAATTGACAATAATGAGTTCGACCTGCTCAGCGGAGAGTGTGTCGTCGAGTTTGCTCGGCTTGTCGATCCAGTGGCAATGGGCGGCATGTCCGCCGTCGCGAAGCGTACCGTTGATGAGCGCCACGTCGTCCTGGTTCTGCGACAACACGGCGATGGAAATACTGTGGCGGTCGTTCAATGCGCGGTCCTTGCCTGCCTCCGGGCTTCGATCCGGATGTCCATATTTTGTTAAGAATGCCGGATTTAGCGATGCTCCCAGACTAGCCGCCCGCGATTTACCATACTGTGATCCGGTTCTAGGTTCGGCGCCCCTCTGACAAGATCCCCTCTGGCATTCAGGCAGGCGCTCGGGTCATTTGTCTCCCTCATGGCTCGCTGCGCTTCGCTTGCTGCGCTTTACTTCGGTCGACAAACGTCCCGGACGCCTGCCGGTCGGAGCGCAGGGATTCGGTGCGGCATCGGGTGT
>JBFEXY010000075.1:0-9306 GCA_041562415.1 Woeseiaceae bacterium | reverse complement strand
GGAGAAGATGACCGAGCGCATGGGCTTTTGGGTGCATCTCGACGAGGCCTACTACACGCTCGACAATGGTTACATCGAGTCGGTGTGGAATCTCCTCAAGGTCATTTTCGACAAGGACCTGATTTACCGCGGCTACAAGGTTGTTCCCTACGACCCACGGATCGGCGCGACGCTGTCGTCGCACGAGCTGGCGCTGGGTTACAAGGAGACCGACGATCCCTCGATAACAGTCCGCTTCAGAGTGCTGGGCGAGGAGGAGACCTACATTCTGGTGTGGACGACGACGCCCTGGACGCTGCCGTCGAACCTGGCACTCGCGGTTGGCGAGGAGATCGACTACAGCTACTGCGAATCGGGCGGACAGACGCTCATCGTTGCGGAAGCGCTGCGCGAAGCGGTGTTTCGCGACATCGAGCATCACGTGACGAAAACGGTCAAAGGCAGCGACCTCGTCGGCACGCGCTACGAGCAGCTGTTCGACTACCTGCAAGTCGATGCCCCGAACGCCTTCCAGGTCCTGCCTGCGGACTTCGTGAGCACTGAGGACGGCACGGGCATCGTGCACACAGCACCAGCGTATGGGGTCGACGACCTGGCGTTCGGACAGCAGCACGGGCTGCCCGTCGTGCACGGGGTCGGGCTGGACGGCAACTTCATCGACGAAGTCGAACCGGTGGCCGGCATGTTCTTCAAGGACGCCGACAAACCACTGATCCGTATTCTCAAGGAACGCGGCATGATGTTCCGCTCCGAGCGCTACACGCATAACTACCCGTTCGGCTGGCGCACGGGCGATCCGATCATCTATTACGCGAAGAACGCCTGGTATATCCGCACGTCGCAGTTCCGCGAGCGCATGAGTGAACTCAACCAGACCATCAAGTGGGTGCCAGAGCATATTCGCGACGGCCGTTTCGGCAACTGGCTCGAGAACAATGTGGACTGGGCGTTGTCCCGGGAACGCTTCTGGGGCACGCCGCTGCCGATCTGGACTGACGGTGAGGGCAACTACGAGATAGTCGGTTCGGTCGAAGAACTCGAGCAGCTGTCCGGGCAGTCTCTGGAGGACCTCGATCTGCACCGGCCTGCGGTAGACGACGTTACCTTCGAAAAGGGCGGCAAGACCTGGCGGCGCGTGCCCGAGGTGATCGACTGCTGGTTCGACTCGGGGGCCATGTCGTACGCGCAGTGGCATTACCCGTTCGAGAATCAGGACATCTTCGAGCAGCATTTCCCCGCGGATTTCATCTGTGAGGCCATCGACCAGACGCGCGGCTGGTTCTATACGCTGCATGCGATCGCCACACTCGTTTCGGACAGCGTCGCTTACAGGAACTGCATCTGCCTCAACCTCATCGTCGACAAAGACGGGAAGAAGATGTCGAAGTCGCTCGGCAATATCGTGAATCCGTACGACGTGTTCGATACGGTTGGTGCGGACGCGCTGCGCTGGTATTTCCTCGCGCGGCTGTCGCCCGATATGCCGAAGCGTATCTCCGTCGAGATCGTTGCCGACGTCGCGAGTTCCTTCATAAACACATTCTGGAACACTTACGGGTTCTTCGTACTTTACGCGCGCCTCGACGAGGTTGACGTATCGAAACACGTGCCTGTCGAAGCGCGTCCCGAGATCGACCGCTGGGCGCTTGCGCTGGCACACCGCACGATCACGATCGTGACCGATGCGCTGGACGACTACGACGCCAAGACGGCCGGCGAAGCAATAGAGTCTTTCATCGACCAACTCAGTAACTGGTACGTGCGACGTAATCGACGCCGCTTCTGGAAGTCCACGGACCTCGAAGACAAGCACATGGCGTACCTGACCCTGTACGAGTGCCTCAAGGTTGCCCATGAACTGATGGCGCCTTTCGTACCGTTTCTTGCGGAACACGTCTACCAGAACCTCGTCAGGAGCGTCGACGCCGACGCGCCCGACAGCGTGCACATGGTGGCGTGGCCGGAGGCCGATCTCGAATGGCGGAACGATGACTTGCTGCGTGACATCGGCGTCGTGCAAAAGGTCGTCGGGCTTGCGCGTGCGGCGCGCGGTCAGTCAGGGGTTCGCACGAGGCAGCCGTTGTCCCGCCTCCTGATCCGGGCGCCCAGCGACAACGCGGCGAAAGCGCTAGAGGATCACCAGGACCAGATTCTCGAGGAACTCAACGTCAAGGCGATTGAGTTCATTGCGCGCGACGCCGGTCTCGTCAGCTACCGCATCAAGCCGAATCTTCCGGTGCTCGGCAAACGGTACGGCAAACTGATCCCAATGATCAGGAAAGCGCTGGAAGATGCCGACAGCGCAGCCGTCGCCGGCGCCGTTGCGCGGGGCGAGACATTCGAAATCGAGGTGGGGGGCGAGAAGCTCGAACTCAGCGGAGACGACGTGCTTGTCGAAACCGAGTCTGCCGAGGGCTATGCCTGCGGCGAGGACGGCGGTTACCTGACGGCGTTGGATACGAGTCTCGACGAGGAGTTGGTCGAGGAGGGACTGGCGCGGGAAATTGTCCGGTCCGTCCAGGATGCACGCAAGCAGGCGGGGCTCGAAGTTTCGGACCGTATCGTGCTGGGCGTCAGTGGTTCAGACGGAATCGAGCGGGCGCTGGTTAAACACCGCGATTACGTTATGTCAGAAACACTTGCGACGGGCTGGGAAACGGGACAGGCGCAGGCGCTGCACAGCGACCGGCGCGCGCTGGGCGACGAACACTGGACGCTGGAGTTCAGAAAAGCCTGATGATGCGGAAAAACAGGTCTCAGGAAATCGACTTGACGAGAAACGGCGGGACCTTTGTGACGTCTTCATGCAGTGGCAGCGGGTCCTGCAGGTTCCCGGCCTCGCGAATCATATCGCCGTAGAGCATAACGACGGCACCGGCGCACTCGCTGGCTTCACTGACTGACATCTTGCGGACCGAGGCGCAGACCGGGCCTTCGCCATTGAGCGGCGCGACGCAGTGCAGGCGCGAACGTAGCTCACGGAAGCCTTTCTGCAATTGCCGAGGCAGATCTTCCTCGACAATATCGTCCAGATTCTCGCGGTAGGCCTTGATAAGTCTCTGTTTTATATGGCCGTCGCCGGCGAGCACCGACACCGCGGCATAAAAGCGGTCGACGTGGTAGGTCATTTCCACTCCAGCGTTCGTATTCTTGTTGTGCCGCTCTTTTCACCTCTCAGCGGCTTGATACGCTTCCTGAGTCGACTGCATCTTGCAGTCACCGATCTCCGAAAAGATCGTTACGTTCCTCCTTGAACTTTCAGATACCTGCGCACGTTTCTTATAACAGAGATCGCGAACCGTGCGCAAGTGTGGCTGATAAGCGACGGGAGGTCGTATCGAGAGGCTGCCGCCGTTACCTGAATCTATTCTTCGCGGACCGGGTAGTAGACGTCGGTGACAAGCTCCGTCTCCGCTACGCGGGTCGGGTCGCTGACGTAGGTCTCCCAGGCGTCGCCATTGCGTTCCAGCCCCAGCGCGGCGAGATACGCGGCAATCTTGCGGTGCGTCGTGCCAAGTTGCCGGTAGGAGCCCACATGACGAACGCGGATTACCGGGCCCGAGTACGTGCTCCCCAGTTTGACCGGTGCAGCATCGCCGGTTGTCGTGTCTGTAACGCCGCGGACAGGGATCGCCGCATCAAAGCGCAGCTGGCTGCCAGCGAAGCCGCGCACTATAGACAACGGCGCGCCTGCCTCTGTCAAAGCGTGTGTGTCGATGAAAGTAAGAATCTCGAAGTAGGCCTTGCCAATGGCATCCGATATCGCCGCTGGCTCCGGCTGAGAGGACGTCGGCAGGTAAGCGATCTGCACGGGTTCGACGACAAGGTGTTCGACGTCGAGATCTCCAAAATCTGTGCGCGGCAGGGACTCTGCGAGTTCCTTCAGCGACGCGATACCGCGGTCGTATTCACGTTTCACCACTCCGGACAGCAGCAAAGCGAAGTAACGCCCGACGAGGTTCAGGCCGTGATCATGGGCAAATCCCCAGGTCACCACGGCACCTCCATCCTGGCGAGCAATGTCGAACCAGGTACGGGCTTCGCCCGGCTCCCCCGGATTTATCGTGGTGGCAACGTGTTCGTAAGGTCGGCTTTCCGAGATCGTCTCCGTACCGCTGCCGACGACGAGACCGTCCCAAGTGACGGTCGCCCCCACACCACGATTTGGACCGGAGTAGATTATGCGTGCGTTCGGATCGGTGGCGGTCCTCGGCGACCAGAGGTCGACGCGGCGAAAGTCGTTGACGAGCGCGAATACGGTCGCAGGGGGTGCATCGACGAGCGTACTGACCTCGACGCGGCTGTGCCTGGGGAGCAAAACGCCGACGACGATGAGGAGGGCGACGACCGCGCCGATGACATACAGAAATTTTTGCACGCCGTACTCTGGCACAATGCGTGTATGAATGCATCACACAGCAGGCGCCTGCCTATCGGCGTCTTCGACTCCGGCGTCGGGGGACTTACCGTGCTCCGCGCGCTTCGCCAGGCCCTGCCGCATGAAGACCTCATTTACCTGGGCGACACGGCGCGTCTGCCTTACGGCACCAAGAGCAAGTCGTCGATCAGTCGTTACGCGGGGCAGGCAACCGCGCTGCTTCAGGAGCGCGGAATCAAGCTGCTGGTCGTCGCATGCAATACGGCATCCGCGGTGGCCCTGGACACTTTGACGGAACAGATGAAGCCGTTGCCCGTCATTGGCGTTGTGGAGCCGGGTGCGACCGCGGCTGTCACGGCGCGGCCGGGTGGTCGGCACCTGGTGCTGGCTACCGAAGCCACGGTCCGATACGGCGCTTACCGGCAAGCTATCACACGACGCGACGAGCGGGCAGAGGTACGCGAACTCGCCTGCGAATTGATGGTGTCGCTGGCCGAGGAAGGCTGGACGGAGGGCGGCATCGTGGAAGCCATCATCCGCCGTTACCTCGAACCTCTCGCAGAGCTGGCTTTCGAGCCGGACAGCATCATCCTGGGCTGCACGCACTTTCCGTTGCTCAGGCCGGCGATCCGGCGAGTCGTTGCCGAAGGAACGGCGATCGTCGACTCGGCGAGCACGACGGCAGGCGTTGCGGCAACCATGCTCTTTGAAAGAGAACTGCTGAATGAACAGGAAGGTCCGGGGCGGCTGTTGCTGATGGCGACTGATGGAGCGGGCCGTTTCGCTCGCGTCGGTGGCCGGTTCATCGGGGAAGACCTTGAAGCGTCCGACATCGAAATCGTCGATCTGTAGGCACCCCCCCGTGGCGCTATCGTGATGCGACCTGTGCAATAATCGCCGACCCGCTTTCATAGAGGACCGATCGTGAACGTAACGATGCTCGCACGCACCGCGCGCCTTCTCTTACCCGCAATGTTGCTTGCGGCCTGCGGCGCAGAGACACCGGACGAAGCGGTTGTATCCGCGACTGATGCGGTTGAACCGCGCCCCGAAATCTACGCCGAATTCGAACTGACGGCCGACCTCGGCCATCTCAGCAACAGCCAACGTCAGATGATCGCCGTATTGATCGAGGCGTCGAAGATCATGGACGACCTGTTCTGGCGCCAGGCCTGGGGTGACGATTACGAAGGACGGCTTGCAGCCATTGACGACGAGAAATCGCGACGGTTCGCAGAGCTCAATTACGGTCCCTGGGACCGGCTGGCCGACGATGCACCCTTCATAAGAGGAGTCGGTCCCAAGCCGCTTGGTGCAAACTTCTACCCGCCGGACATTAGCAAGGACGAATTCGATGCCGCCTATCTTCCGGGCAAGAAGGGGCTCTATTCGCTGGTGCGTCGCGACAACGCCGGCAAACTGGTCCTTATCCCGTACCACGTTGCCTACAAAGATGAGCTGCAGCAGGCCGCATCATTGCTGCGGGAGGCCGCAGATCTGGCAGAAGACCAACTGTTTGCGACTTACCTCAAGCTGCGGGCGGCGGCATTGATCAGCGACGAATTCCAGACGAGTGATCTGTTCTGGATGGACGTCAAGTCAAACGAGATCGACGTGGTCATCGGCCCCATCGAGACCTACGAAGACCGGCTGTTCGGCTATCGCACCGCCTACGCATCCTACGTATTGATCAAGGACATGGAGTGGAGCGATCGGCTGAGCCGATTTGCCCTGTTTCTGCCAGAGCTGCAGCAGGGACTGCCCGTTCCGGAGGACTACAAGTGGGAGACGCCTGGCACCGACTCCGATCTGAACGCTTATGACGTCGTCTACTATGCCGGTCTTAGCAACGCCGGTTCCAAGACGATCGCGATCAACCTGCCGAACGATGAGGACGTGCAGCTCGAGAAAGGCACAAGGCGCCTGCAGCTGAAGAACGCGATGCAGGCCAAGTTCGAGAAGATCCTCGTACCGATTGCGGATACGTTGATCGACGAGGCTCAGCGCGAGCACGTCACGTTCGATGCATTCTTCAGCAACGTCATGTTCCACGAGGTCGCACACGGACTGGGCATAAAAAATACGATCAACGGCAAGGGTACGGTGCGCGAGGCGCTGCTCGATGTCGCGTCGAGCATCGAAGAGGGCAAGGCGGACGTGCTGGGCCTGTACATGGTCACGGAATTGCACAAGGCTGGCGAACTCGGCGATGTCGATATCATGGATCACTACGTCACGTTCATGGCGAGTATCTTCCGCTCGATCCGCTTCGGCGCAGCCAGCGCACACGGCAAAGCGAACATGCTGCGCTTCAATTTCTTCAGGGAGCAGGGCGCATTTGTGCGCGATCCGGAAACGGGGACGTACCGGATCGACGGCGAACGGATGACGCAGGCCATGACCGAGTTGTCGAGCCTGTTGCTGACCTTGCAGGGCGATGGAGACTACGAGGGTGCGAACGAACTGACCGCTACCAAAGGCGTCATCGGCGAGCAGTTGCAGGCAGACCTGGATCGTCTGACGCGCGAGGGCATTCCGGTCGACATCACGTTCCGGCAGGGCCTAGCGCAATTGGGGCTCGATTAGCGAGGCAGTGTCGCCGTCTCGATATACGGAAGGTGGTGGCCGAACAGTCGCGTCAGGTATAGCCGTTGCCCAGTCTCGCAGACACCGGTCATCGCAGCATATGCGGCTGCGGGATCCTGCAGGCTGGATAACACGTTGCCTTCGCCATCGATGGCGATCACGTGCGACGAGGGTACCGCGGCGGGCCGCAGGAACGCGGGCAGCCGCTGCACGACCTTGCGCAGGAACGGTTTGTCCGACAGGGCGTCGAGTTTCGCGTCGCGCGGTGCCACCAACCCGACCCAGAAACGCCCCTCTTCACCGGTGTTTACGTTATCAGGAAAGCCCGGAAGATTATCGAGCACCACCTCCGCCGTGCCGGCGTCCGGTCCCCGAAGCCAGTAGCGCAGGATCCGGTAGTTGCCGGTTTCCGCGATCAGCAGGAAGCGCTCGTCCGCGCTGAGGGCGACGCCGTTGGCAAAGTTGAGACCGTCCAGAACGATCCGCGTATCGCCGCTTGCGGGGTCGAATGAGATCACTCGCCCGTGTCCTCCGTGCTCCAGGATGTCGAGCAGGCTGGCCTCGTAGGTTCCGCCCCAGGCTTGCGCACCGAACTTCGCGGACGCGTCCGAAAAATAGATGACGCCGTTACCCGATACGGCGAGATCGTCCGCGTAAGCGAGCGGCTTGCCGTCTATTGCAGCCAGCAATTCGGTGACTTCGCCACGCGGTGATATCCGCTGAATGCCTGAATATGCATTCGCGACGAGCAGCGAGCCGTCTGCTGTGGCCTCGATGCCCAGCGGACGGCCACCGGTGCGGGCGAACTCGGAGACCTCGGCGGTATCCTGATCGATCCGCAGAATCGTTCCCGATACCGTCGTCGCATACAGCGCACCGTCGTGCCCGACGGTTGCGTCCTCGGGACCTTCGTGGGCGTGGAGACTGATCGCCCTCGCGCCCGCCAGCGCCTCGTTCGCCGCAAAAGCGCCGGTAAGGCCACGGTCATCGGGAGCCTGCCAGGCGACAGGATCCACCGGCACGGGCCAGGCCGCGAGATAGAGGCCGAGCAGCACCAGCCCCGCAATCAGTAATGACCGGATACGCCGCAAGGAAGTCCCCGATTAAGCCGGCGGCGGGATCAGCGCTGGTTGTCGATCATGCCCAGGAATTCGGCGCGTGTGCGCGCATCCTTGCGGAAGGTTCCGAGCATCTGGCTGGTGACCATAGACACGTCTGATTTGTGGATGCCACGTGTGGTCATGCACTGATGTGTCGCTTCGATGACGACGCCCACTCCTTTCGGATTCAGGACGTTCCAGATGCAGTTGGCGATCTGCGCCGTCATCTTTTCCTGGACCTGGAAGCGGCGTGCGAACGCCTCCACGACGCGTGCAAGTTTGCTGATGCCGACGACCTTGTTGTTCGGCAGGTAACCGACGTGCGCGCGGCCGATGATCGGCGCCATGTGATGTTCGCAGTGGGACTCGAAACCGATATCCCGAAGCACGATCATCTCGTCATAACCATCGACTTCCTCGAACGTGCGCCGCATGAACTTGATGGGGTCTTCCTTGTAGCCGCTGAACCAGTCTTCGTAGGCCGACACAACCCGCTTCGGCGTGTCAACGAGACCCTCCCGGCGGGGATCTTCGCCGGCCCACAGAAGCAGCGTCCTGATCGCTTCCTCTGCCTGCTTGCGGCTCGGCTTTCGCGGTTTTTGGGTCTTTCTTTCCTTTGCTGCCACGGCAGGTTCCTCATCGAGTAAGCTGCCGATACTACCGGGAATGGTGGGGCCGTTACAGTGCTGCCGCGTAACGTGCCCGGCGCGTCAGGCGCTTTGGTGATCCAGCTCAAGGCCTGTAGGGCAACTGACGCCGGTGCCGCCGATGCCGCAATACCCGCCCGGGTTTTTCGCCAGGTATTGCTGGTGATAATCCTCGGCATAGTAGAACGTATCCAGCGGCCCTATTTCGGTTGTTATCCTGCCGTAACCGGCCTTGTCGAGCTGGGCCTGGTATGCACGCTGGGATCTCCGCGCTGCCTCCTGTTGCGCGTCGCTGCAGGTATAGACAGCCGATCTGTATTGGGTGCCTGTGTCGTTGCCCTGGCGCATCCCCTGGGTGGGATCGTGCGCTTCCCAGAACACTGCCAGCAGCCTGTCGTAGGTGACAACAGCGGGGTCGAACACCACGAGCACGACCTCGGTATGGCCTGTGAGTCCGCTGCACACTTCCTGATACGTCGGGTTCGGAGTGATACCGCCCGCGTATCCTGCGGCCGTGCTGAATACGCCCCTGGTTTCCCAGAAGCGGCGCTCGGCGCCCCAGAAGCAACCGAGCCCGAACACGGCTTGTTGCAGT
>JBFEXY010000074.1:0-9369 GCA_041562415.1 Woeseiaceae bacterium | reverse complement strand
TTTTTTGGCTGTCAGCCCCACATCTCCCGCATTTTTGCCGCGACATCCAGCTGCCGGCCGGAAACGACGCCCGTATCCGGTGATGCCGCCTCACCGCGCCCGTGCCAACACTGATTGAAGGTACCGAGCAGGGTCTCCGTGACAAAGCGGCTGCGCGCACCGTAGACATGCCTGTCACCATCCCGCGCTTGCTGGGTGACATGGAATCGCAGGGGCGCCACCAGTGTCAGCGACTGCTTGGCTCGCGTCATCGCGACGTACAGCAACCGCCTCTCCTCTTCGATCAATTTCGGTTTGCCGGTAGCGAACTCGGATGGAAAATTTCCGTCCGTCACGTTGAGCACGTAAACGGCGTCCCACTCCTGCCCCTTCGCGGAGTGAACCGTCGATAACACCAGGTAATCCTCGTCGAGGAGTGGGTCTCCAGACAAATCACCGGTGGCGCTCGGCGGGTCCAGCGTCAACTCGGTCAGGAAGCGCTCCCGCGTCGCATAGCGGCCGGAGATCTGCTCGAGTTGCTCTATATCTGCTTCACGCGTGTCGATACCGTCGTACAGGCGCTCGAGTTGTGGCCTGTACCAGGACCGCACGGCAGCGAGCTGGCCGTGCCAGCCAGGGTCCTCGAGTTCGGCCGCACCCAATGTCTCTATCAGGTCACAAAATGCGCCCCACTCCGGCCTCGTCGCCGCCGGCGTCCGAAACGACCGCAGCGAGTCGATGCGGAACCCGGCGGTCGCCAGCTGCCGGAAGCATCGATGAGCATTGCGTGGTCCCATGCCCGGCAGTAGCTTAAGCACCCGGAACGCGGCAACCTCGTTCTTCGGATTTTCGGCCCACTTCAGTATCGCCAGCACGTCCTTTACGTGTGCGGCCTCCAGAAACTTCAGCCCGCCGTACTTGATGTAGGGAATATTGCGGCGTACGAGTTCGATCTCCAGCCGGTCACTGTGATGCGAGCCCCGGAACAGCACGGCCTGACGCTTCAACTCCAGGCCTTCCTCGCGAGCAGCGAGAATCGACTCGACGACATACTCGGCCTCGGCGTCGCCGTCCTCGACCGTAACGTAACGGGGTTTGCCGCCTTCCGTCGTTTGCGACCGCAGGCTCTTCTGGTACTGGCGCTCGCCCCCCGCTATCAGGCAATTAGCGCTGTCCAGAATCGCCTGCGTGGACCGGTAGTTCTGCTCCAGCGTAACGACCCGGGCGGGCGGCGAATACTGCGCCGGGAAACCGAGGATATTGTCGACCTCCGCAGCACGGAACGAGTAGATGGATTGTGCGTCGTCGCCGACGACGGTCAGCCCCCCACCGTCGGGTTTCAGCGCCGCCAATATCTTCGCCTGCAACAGGTTGGTGTCCTGGTACTCATCGACGAGGATGTGATCGAACCAGGAACCGATTTCGCCGGCAAAGTCATCCTCGCCGACCAGGTGGCTCCAGTACAGCAGCAGGTCGTCGTAGTCGAGCACCTGGTTCTCCTGCTTGCGCACGACGTAGTGACGGAACAGCAGGCGCAGCTCATCTTCCCATTCAGCACACCACGGGTAGGCGTGTCGAAGCGTCTCTTCCAGCGACTCCCGGGCATTGACGCATCGCGAATAGATGGCAAGGCAGGTGTCTTTCTTCGGGAAGCGGCGCGATTTCTTCGTCAACCCGAGCTCGTGACGGACGACATCCATCAGGTCGGCTGCATCGCCGCGATCGAGAACCGAGAACCCGGGATCCAGTCCCAGATTTTGAGCGAACCGGCGCAGCAGGCGGTTGCCGATCGAGTGAAATGTGCCCGACCAGGGCAGGATGCCGGTCGGCAATGCACCTTTCATCCTGTCGGCCAGTGCCTGCCGCAGGATGGACTCGACGCGGCGCGTCATCTCCAGCGCGGCACGGCGCGTGAACGTCAGCAACAGGATCCGCCTGGTGTCGACTCCTTCGACCACGAGGTGCGCGACACGGTGCGCCAGCGTCATGGTCTTGCCGGTACCCGCTCCCGCAACGACCAGCAACGGCCCGGCGCAAAGGACTTCGCCATCCCGGCGCGCGCCGAACGTCGCGGCCTCATGTTGCGCTGGGTTCAGCGTACTGAGGTATTCGTGCCGGTTGCTGCTCGCCGTCAACGGACCCTCCCCAAAATCTGTATTTTTATACAGTACTGGTTTTATTTACAATACCGGTCAGGGATTTGCGAGCAGGAAGTCCTCGATTGCCTCGGCGAGCAATCCGGGTGCCTCGAAATGCACCATGTGTCCACACTCCCCGATGATCCTCGTACGGCTGTCGGGAAACGGGAGCTGCAGATCACCGCCAGCCGTACTCAGGCCGGCGGCTTCGAACACGGGACTTTCCGCGCCTGCCACGAGCAAGACCGGCGCCGTCACTTTTCGCCAGCACGCTTCGGCTTCTGCGCGTCGATAGAGCGCGGCATTGGGCAGCTTATGGGCCGGGTCGGCGCGGAGTTCAAGGCCACCCGGCCCTTCGACCGCCCATGCCTCGGCGACGAATCGCGCCTGTGCAGCCGACATCCTCGGGCTGCGCCCCGCAATATGCCGGGCCAGCGCCTCCATGCTGCGAAACCGCTTGAACCCGGGTACCTCGCGCGCTCGCTGCAGCCATTCACGGTAGCGGGCAGGTGCTTCTTCGGGGTCCGTGTCCGCGAGGCCAAAGCCCTCGACGTTCACGAACGCGTGCACCCGCTCCGGCATCGCCCCGGCATAAAGACCGCCTATGTTGCCGCCCATGCTGTGACCGACGAGTCGGACCGGCGTCGACGGACTGTATTTCTCCAGCAAGTCGTCGAGGTCGGCCAGGTAATCCGGAAACCAGTAAGCCCTGGCGCGATGAAACGTCCTGCCGAATCCCCGCCAGTCGGGTGCGACCACGTGCCACTGCCTCGCCAGTGCGTCGACAACGAACTGGAATGTCGCCCCCGAATCACCCCAGCCGTGCAGGAACACGATCAATGGATCCTTTGGGTCGCCCCATTCGTTGATGTAGTAATCAACATTACGCACGCGATGCACGTTGCCGCGGGCGGGAACACCCGGCGTGTATGTTGAAATATCAGACATCGCTAATGCATCGTGGCATTATCGGGCCACCAAGAGTAACGGATAACCTGTCGAACAATTCGGATGACAGTCGAGATCTTAATAGTTTTGGTCATTCTCGGCGTATCGCTGGTGCTGTTTGTCAGCGAAGTCATTCGCATGGACCTCGTTGCACTGCTGGTGCTCTGCACGCTTGCAATCACCGGGCTCGTCGACGCGGAAGGCGCCTTTGCGGGCTTCAGCAACAGCGCCGTTATCACCGTCTGGGCCATGTTTATCCTGAGCGAGGGCCTGACGCGTACCGGTATAGCGGACATCATCGGCAGGCAGGTTATGCGCGTGGCCGGCCGCCGCGAGATCGCAATGATCTTCGTCATCATGGTCACGGGCGCCGTACTGTCCGCTTTCATGAACAACATCGGTGTCGCGGCCCTTATGTTGCCCGTCGTTGTCGACGTGGCGCGCAGAACACGCATCCCGGCATCCCGGTTGCTGATGCCGCTCGCATATTCGACGCTGCTCGGCGGCCTGATGACGCTGATCGGCACGCCCCCTAACCTGCTCATCAGCGAGTCGCTCGTACTGGGCGGTTACGAACCGTTCGAACTGTTCGATTTTACGCCGATGGGCAGCGCCATCATGATCATCGGTGTCCTGTTCGTGGCCTTGATGGGTCGCCTGCTACTGCCCAAGAAGAGAGGCGAGCGCGACAAACACATTAGCCAGCGCAGCCTGCGCACCCGCTACAAGCTGCACGAGAGGACTTTCCTTTTGCGCGTGCCGAGGGACTCCATACTGGTCGGCAAGACGCTTGCCGATAGCCGTATCGGCACCTCGACGGGCCTGATAATCCTGTCGCTGATCCGGGATGGCCGCAGCGATACCCTGCCGAGCCGGCAGACCGTGCTGCGCGGTGGCGACGGCATCCTCGTGCAGGGCCGCGTCGATCAGTTTCGCGAATTGCATCGGCTGAGCGACCTCGTCATCGAACGAGAGGCGCCGGTGCTGAAGTCGATGGTCGCCGCCAAGGTCGCGTACGCCGAAGTCACGGTCACTGAAGGTTCCCCGCTGGTCGGCGAACTCGTGCGTCACGCCGGGTTTCGCAGTCGCTTCAATGTCGCCGTGGTCGGGCTGCTCAGGAAAAGCGGCTACCGCATGACGAATCTCTCTTACGTTCCGCTGCGAGCGGGCGACCGGGTGCTGGTCCAGGGTGAGCGCGAGGCAATCGAAGCTCTGGAACGATTCTCCGATTTTACCGACGTCGAGTTGCTGAGCTACGAACAACTCACGGAGCAATACCATACTGACGAACGCATGTTCGTCGTACGCGTACCCAAGAGCAGCGATCTCGCCGGGACGACGCTGGGCAAGAGCCGGCTCGCGGATGTCTTCGATTTTCGCGTGCTGGCAACGTTCCGGGAAGGTAAGTTGCATGTCATGCCGCGGGGCGAAGACGGGCTCGAAGGTGGCGACCTGCTACTGATCGAGGGCCAGCCGGCGGACCTGGATGTGCTCCGTGGTCTGCAGGACCTCGAAATCGATACCAGTGTGCCCGCAAACCTGGGTGCGTTCGACTCCGAACGCCTGACCCTCATGGACGCGACGCTGGACCCCCGCAGCAGCCTTGCGGGGCGCACGGTGGGTGAACTCAACTTCCGGGAACGTTACGGCATCGAACTGGCTGGAATCTGGCGCGAGGGGGAGACCGTCGGAGCCGACCTGGCGGACGAGCGCCTGCAGATCGGTGACGCTCTGTTGCTGCTGGGACCCCGCGATCGCCTGCAGCTTCTCGACTCTGATTCGGACTTCCTGGTCCTGACGCCTCTCGGCCGTAAACCCCCGGACACGAGGCGCGCGCCGGTTGCCGCCGCCATTATGCTCGGCGTTGTAGTCAGCGTCCTGCTGGGTTACGCGCCCATCTCGATCGCCGCCGTCGTCGGCGGTTCGATCATGGTGCTGACAGGCTGCCTGAGCATGGAACAGGCCTATCGGGCAATCGACTGGCGCGCGATATTCCTGATTGCCGGCATGCTGCCACTCGGAACGGCCATGCAGTCCAGCGGTGCTGCAACCTACATCGCCGACCAGGTGATGACGCTGCTCGGCGATGCCGGACCGTGGCCCGTCATCATGGGGCTCTACATCGTGACCGCGATGGCTACGATGATCATTCCGACTGCGGCCCTGGTGGTACTCATGTCGCCGATCGTCCTGTCAGCCATGTCCGACATGGGCTACGCACCGGAAACGGCCATGATGGCGATCGCAATGGCTGCCTCGGCAAGTTTCACGAGCCCGATATCTCATCCTGCCAACATCCTTGTAATGGGTCCGGGCGGATATCGATTTGTCGACTATCTCAAAGTCGGCGTACCGCTGACCATCGTCGTTTTTATCGCGGTAATGATATTGTTGCCCTTCTTCTGGCCGCTGCAGCCCGTCTGAAACGTCAATATAAGGAAGAGTTCGCTGGCACACCGACTCGTAATTGCCGGAGCGGGTCACGCTGCCGGACAGGTCGTAGCCTCGCTCAGGCAGAACGGCTTCGACGGTAATATCGTACTCGTCGGCGAAGAAGCCTGGCTCCCCTACCAGCGCCCCCCGCTCTCAAAAAAATTCCTGGCTGGCAAGCTGCCGGCGGAGCGCCTGTATTTCAAACCCGTGGATTTCTACGATGCACCCGACATCGACGTCCATCTGAACACCCGAATCGCGACAGTAGATCGCAAACAGCGCGCAGTGATCACCACCGCCGGGCAGCACATCGCGTATGACACGCTGGTACTGGCGACCGGCGCACGTGTCAGGCGCATCGAAGCGCCGGGAAGCGACCTGGAGGGTGTGCATTACCTTCGCGGCATCGACGACGTTTCCCGCATTCGATCAGACCTCGACACGGCAAAACATGTCGTGATTATCGGCGCCGGATATATCGGCCTCGAAGTCGCTGCAGTGACGAGGGAGCTGGGACACGACGTAACCGTGGTCGAAATGGCAGACAGGGTAATGAGCCGTGTGGTGTCGCCTGTCGTGTCCGACTTCTACAGGGCAGAGCACGAGGCCCATGGCGTAAAACTCCTGCTGTCGACCGCCCTCGAGGCATTTGATGGTGAGACTCGGGTCAGTGCGGTGAGAACGAGTGACGGTCAATCGGTCCCGGCGGACCTGGTAGTCGTCGGCATCGGCATCGTACCGAATACCGAGCTCGCGGCGGCTTCGGGCCTCGCCGTTGACAACGGAGTCGTCGTGGATGCTCATTGCAGGACCGCGGACGACGCTATCTACGCAGTCGGCGACTGCACCTCACATCCCAACGGCATCTATAACAGGCGGGTCAGGCTCGAGTCTGTTCACAATGCGCTGGAGCAGGCGAAGACCGCAGCCGCCAATATCTGCGGCAAGGCCCTGGTGTACTCGCAGCTGCCCTGGTTCTGGTCGGACCAGTACGACCTGAAGCTACAGATTGCCGGACTGTCGGAAGGCTACGACGAGGTCGTGGTTCGCGGCGAACCGGCAAGCCGTTCGTTTTCCTGCCTTTACCTGCGTGACGGCGTATTGATCGCCTGCGACGCAATCAATGCCCCGCGGGATTTCGTGCAGTCCAAGGCCTTGATCTCGGCCAGGCAGCGCATCAGGCCGGAACGCCTGGCCGATAGCCGTGTGCCGCTAAAGGATCTGGTTTAGGCCGCCGGGATCAGCGCTCGGCAACGTCAGAGGCAGTCAGCTCAACATTGCCGCTTACGTCAATCGCAAGCCGCCCCTCCATCGAAACCGGTCCCTGGGCGACCGAGTAAGCGCTGGCATGCACCGCCTCAACGGCTTCCGACTCGAGCCCCGTAAACTCCCCGGTACCGCCTGTAACGGCCGCCGTGCCAAGGGCGCCCGGGCCGACAGTCATGTTGCCATTCCAGACGCCTTTCCAGTGATTCGACGAACTCCAGTAGGCCGGGAGGACGATCTTGCGCAGGAAGTTCCAGTAGTTCTCGGTCTGCTCCACGAACAGGCTGCCACGCTCCACGAGGTGGATATGCCAGGCGCTGTTGACGAGCACTTCGCCATTGATGAGACGGGTATCCTCGGAGTCCGATGAATATTTGATGCCGATGCCGGCGGGATTGTTTCGGCTGTCTGTAAGAACGGTGACCAGCACCTCGGTCAGCCTTACCGGTGCCTCCCACAGCTCCCGAACGTTTTCGGGGTGGGGCTGCACGCGAGACTCGCCGTTGTTGGTCAGCACGATTGAATCGGTAGGAACGACCGAGTAGCCGAGGCTCAGAATGCGGTTGTTACTGACGGACAAGGGCGATAGCGGGTTTCGTGCTGCCAGCGGATTGAAATACAACAGCGCACCCGCTGCCACTACGCCCAGGGCGATCCCCAGCAGCAGCCCGACGACGTACTTGATCACAATGCACCCTCCGTCAACGCACTTTCCGTCACGTCGTCCGAAAAGGTGCCCACGAACGACGTCACGAGCTCGATGTGCCCGTCCGGGGCGTCGACATCATTATCGTCCGTGTTCGGTACCCAACGTTCGCTGACCTCACCCTGCATTGGGCGGAACTCCCTCGTACCGGCGCGCAACTTGCCGATCCGATGGACTCCGTCGGCCGGCTGCGCAGGCATTGCCACGTAGAACGTGCCCCTCGCCGGAATGTGCAGCACCCACTCGACGCTATCCTCGATCTGGTCGCTGTCCGCCACCATGCGGCTCGCTACGCCGATGACGGTCTCTCGCGTATTCCTGACTTTGAATAGTTCCACCCGCACATCCTCGAACTCCTCGTTCGTGGGCCATTGCAGTCCCGGCGGCAACGGTTCGGCCTGCCTTGGAGCGCCTATCATGATGCGATCCGTGGGGATATTGATCAGGAATGATTCCGTGTTACCGCCGTTGGGGGAAACCGCGATTACAGAAGACTCGCGATACTGATCGACGACGGGGGCGTAGTAGGCCGCCGCAACCGTCCCGACCAGACCTATCAGGAATCCGAAAATAAGAGTTTTCAACATGCGCCAAGTCCATCGCAAGCCACGACGAAGACCCCGAGTTTAGTTAAATCAGCGCAGCCGTCACAGCGTCGCCGGGCGAAATTGTGACGGAGCGCACAGTGAGGCGGGCCCTGCGGCCTGCAGCGGGCATCAAATATCAGGCGGGGAAATCGATTTTGTCCCGGTAGCGATGCCAGTAAACTGCAGCGAGCGGAGCCAGTGAAAACGCCAGAGCGATACCATGAAAGCTGCCATATGCCTGTGGTCAGGACCACGTAACGTTTCGACTGCGCTGATGTACAGTTTCGCGCAGAACAGGGACGTGGTGGTGATCGACGAGCCGCTGTACGGCCACTACCTGCGGGTAACCGGCGCCGAGCATCCGGGCCGCGACGACGTCATCGCGGCCATGAACTGCGATGGCGACGCCGTTATGCGGGAATTACTCGTTCGCCAGGCGGAAAACCCCGAACCAAGGCTCTTTATTAAGCACATGGCACACCACCTCGTCGATCTCGATCTCGGCTTTCTCCGCGAAACCTGCAATATCTTTCTCATTCGCGATCCGCGCGACATGCTGCCATCGCTTTCGATCCAGCTGCCCGAGCCCTGCCTGGCCGATACCGGGCTGCGCAGACAGTGGGAAATATTTTCCGGTCTGCTTGATGCGGGCCAGGAACCGGCAGTCCTCGATTCGAGGGAATTACTGAGCGACCCGCAACATGTGCTGAGCACGCTTTGCCGGCACGTCGGCGTTACATTTACGCCAGCCATGCTGAGTTGGGAGGCGGGTCCCCGCCCGGAAGACGGCGTCTGGGCACCTCACTGGTACGACGCGGTGCATCGCAGCACCGGCTTCGCGCCTTATCGCGCAAAAACGGAATTTCCGGACCGGTTGCGGCCGCTGCTCGGGGAATGCAAGCCCTGGTATGAAAAGCTTTTCCAGCATGCGATCCGCGCCGACGCAAAAGGAGCATCGAATTGACCAAAGTCGACTCACGTAACCAGAACATACTCGTTTACGTCAACGGCGAACTGAAACCTCGCGCGGAGGCTCGTGTCTCGGTCTTCGACAGCGTCGTTCAGGGCGGGGACGCCGTCTGGGAAGGCCTGCGGGTATACAACGGCCGGGTTGCCGCATTGTCCGCCCACCTGGCGCGCCTGCAGAATTCCGCCAAGGCACTCGCCTTTGCCGCGGTACCGTCTTCCAAGGAAATTCGCGAAGCGGTCTTCGAAACGCTCAAAGCCAATGACATGCGCGACGGGGCGCATATCCGCCTCACGCTGACTCGCGGCGAGAAAATAACGTCGGGCATGAACCCGAAATTGAACC
>JBFEXY010000073.1:0-9400 GCA_041562415.1 Woeseiaceae bacterium | reverse complement strand
CCGATGCAGCTGGAGTCCCTGGCACGCAGCCCGCGGCACCCCGTATACCTTTCCCTGTCGCGTGGCAGGAGCGGCGTGCTCTGCAGCGACTGGGAGCCTTTGCTCGAGATTATCGCGGACCAGGCGCGCAGCCCGCGGGAGCGCTCCGAGATCTTCCACGCCAGCCTCGCGCAGCTCATCGTTCAGCAGGCCTGCCGTGTCCGTTACGAGCATGACATCGGCCAGGTTGGCCTGTGCGGCGGTGTTTTCCAGAATCGACTGCTTGCGGAACTTGCGATCGAGGGGCTCACCCGGCGCGGCTTCGACGTGTTTCTGCCCGAGCAGCTGCCGTGCAACGATGCCGCGCTTTGCTATGGGCAGGCGGCACACCTTGCCGCCGGATCGCACCGGGTTCGCATGTGATGGAAGACGACCGCATTTCGCTGGCGCACGGCAATGGCGGACGCTTTATGCGCGAGCTCATCGAAGAGATCTTCGCGCGGCACCTCGGAAAAGACGAACTCGACACCCAGGCGGACGCGGTCCCGATCAACCTGAACGGCGGCGACGTCCTGATTACGACGGACGGCTTTACCGTGCAGCCGCTGGAATTTCCCGGCGGTGACATCGGCTCGCTCGCCGTACACGGCACGACCAATGACCTGGCGGTCGCGGGAGCCAGGCCCCTGTACCTCACGCTCAACGCGTTCATCGAGGAGGGCTTCGAGATCGCCGTCCTCGACCGCATCGTTGCGAGCCTCGCAAAGGCTGCCCGCGAGTCCGGTGTTCGTATCACCGCCGGCGATACCAAGGTCCTGCGGCGCGGCGAAGGGGGCGGGCTCTACCTGGCGACGACGGGTGTCGGCGTGCGGTTGCCGGGCGTTGTGCCGTCGCTGGCTCGCATCGAGGATGGCGACGTTATCCTTGTCAGCGGACCGGTCGGCGATCACGGCACGGCCGTGATGCTCGCGCGCGAAGACTTCGGGCTGCGCGGCGACCTCGTATCCGACGCCGGTCCTGTGATGGCGCTCACGGAATCGCTGCTCGGCTTCGACGGACTGCGCTTCATGCGCGATCCAACGCGCGGCGGTATCGCCTCGATTGCGCACGAGATTCACCGGGCTACCGGCTTCGGCGTGCGATTCGAGCCGACGATTCCCGTTCGCGATCCCGTGCAATCGGTCTGCGACATGCTCGGCTACGATCCCTATTACCTCGCCTGCGAAGGCAGGGTCGTGGCGGTCGTTGCGCCTGACCAGGCCGAAGACGCGCTGGCCGCGTGGCGTGCGCTGGAGGAAGGCAGGGAGGCAGCGAGAATCGGCCGTATCTCGGCGCAGGACAAACGCGTCATCCTGGAAACTTCACTCGGAGGGGAGCGATTCCTCGAAGAACTCGAGGACGATCCGCTACCGCGCATCTGCTAAGTCATGAACGAACTCGCTCCCATCACCCACGGCGATCCCATCGCCCCGGTGATTCTGGGGGTTACGAGTATCCTTGCGTTCGCCGTCATCGGCCGGGTTGCAGCGCGAAAATTGGGCCAGCCGACGGTCCTCGGCGAATTGATCATGGGCATCCTGCTCGGCAACGTGGCCTGGTACCTGGGCTTCGACCTGATCACGGTGTTGCGCGAGGGGCCGCGTGTTTTTGACGTCGTCAACCTGACGCTCGCCGGCGCGCCTATCGACCTCGTCGCGAACAGCGCCTTCGGCGCGGACAAGGCGCCAGAAATAGTACGCATCATCACCGGCCCTCACGGTGGGCAGGTCATGCAGGTCGCACAGATCGTGGACGCATTTTCCCGCTACGGCGTCATCTTCATGCTGTTCATGGTCGGGCTGCAGACCAACCTGCACGAAATGCGCGTCGTCGGCGCCGACTCGCTAAGGGTTGCGATCATCGGCGTGGTGGCTCCCGTTGCGCTCGGATTCATCGTCACCCTTTTGCTCCGACCGGACCTGTCACTCAACTCGGACCTGTTCATCGCCGCGACCCTCGCCGCCACCAGCGTGGGCATCACGGCGAATGTGCTGCGTGAAATGGGCCGCGAGAAATCGCAGGAAGGTCACATCATCATAGGTGCCGCCGTGGGCGACGACATCCTCGGCCTGGTCCTGCTCGCCGTGGTCTCCGGCATTATTGTGAGCGGCAGCGTCAATATCACCGAGATCGCGACCGTCATCGTCGTATCGTCGTTGTTCCTCATCGCCGCAACCACGCTCGGGCCCGTCATCGTGCGCTTTGCCGCGAGTGTCCTCGGGCGCCTCGACATCGTCGAAGCCAAGATGTTCACGTCATACCTGTTCGTGATGCTGCTCGCCTGGATGGCCAACCTCGCCGGCCTGGCAACGATCATCGGTGCATTCGCTGCCGGTATCGTTCTGCACGACAGCTATTTTCGCGAGCACGTCGGCGAGGCGGATGAACGCGTCGTCAGCATTCGCGAACTGATCATGCCGCTGGAGGTCATCCTCGTACCGATCTTCTTCATCCTTATCGGGATCCAGGTGAAGCTCGAAACCTTTTTCGCGTGGCCGGTGCTGACACTTGCGGGCGGCCTGCTAATTGCCGCGATCATCGGCAAGCTGGCCAGCGGACTCGGCGCCTTCCATTCGCCGTCACGCTGGGTGATAGCAATCGGAATGGTGCCGCGCGGCGAGGTGGGCCTGGTGTTCGCCGCTATCGGGCGAACGCTCGGGGTCATCGACGACTCGATTTTTGCAGCCATCGCGCTCATGGTAATCGTAACGACGGTGATCGCGCCGCCGTGGCTCAAGTCTGCAATGTCCCGACAGGATGCAGATTGACGGGACCGGACACTCAACCGGCGGTCGCGTTATCGATATCGTCGAGTTCCAGGCTTTGTAGAATCATCTCGTCGCCGCTTACAAGATTAGTCCGGTAGTCACCGCATTCCCCGCATATCAGGCGATTCGGTTTCGCGGGAGACTCGGCCTCGCACTGGCTGCATTTCACGACAACGTTCGAGACATCGATCTCGAACTCGGCATCCTCGGCAACGGTGCCTGCAACCGCCAGTGGGTAGGCGTTTCGCAGAAGATCGGGCTCTACGCCTGAGAGCGGCCCCACCGTCACCGCGATTCGCGTTACGCGGCCTGCATTATTCTCCCGGGCAATCCGCTCCACCTCCCGGAGCAGGGACAGGCAGACAGAAAGCTCATGCATCAGGACGCCCGGAGTCCGGTAAGCAAACCGCGGCGGCTAACGTTTCCGGTTTCCTTTGCGGGCGGTTCGGCGAGAATCTGCGCCAGTGCCTCTTCCGCAACCGCACGTGCGACATCCTGATCCGGAAAATCCGCGACCGTGCGAAACAGGACTGCCGCGAGATAGGTACCCAGTTCTTCGTCCTGGTAAACCGTGAGCTCGCAGGGGCCGGACGGGAAGCGGCACTCGACGCGATCGCCCTGGGGCAAGTCGACAAGCCTGTCCGAATCCGGCAGCAAGACGAGATTCATGAACCAGGGCGTTATCAGGATGCCGAGATCCTTCTCCTCCCACTGGTCGAAGCCGACGGCCTCGACCGCGAGCTTAGGGTTAACGATCGGCAGGTCCCGCATGCGCTCCTCGTAGATCGCCTGGTAGCGAGCGACAAGATCGGCAACCTTGATCGTCATGTCAGTCCTCCACGGGCAGGAACGCGCTCGGCTCCGCGTCGCACTGCGGGCATCGCCAGTGCCCGGGCAGCTCCAGAAACGGCGTACCGGGCGGTATCTGCTCGACGGGATCGCCTACCGCGGGATCGTACAGGTACCAGCAGATCCGGCACTCGAGACGGCTATCGTCACTGAGCCGGGAGTGCTCCTCACCACCTTCGGGATCCGTCACGCGACCTCGGACCAGTAGGGCTCCAGGATCTCTTTCAGGCGCTCCGCCGAATCGGCGAGGTCCTCGGGCGCCGCCTTTACGACACTGGGCACGTCGACCACCTCGAGCGTATTCAGAATCAGTACACCCATAGAATTGTAGTAGCGCACCCACCAAATGCCAGCCGTGTTGCTGCTAATGACCTCGCACTTGCCATAGGCGCGGGACAATATGTCGACCGGACCACGGCCCAGCCGCTGGTCGATGAATTCGAGTTCCGGATCGGACAACGGCAGCAGTGTCAGGTTGATCGAATGCGGCTTGCCGCCCGCAGCGTATTGTTCGTGGTGAGACTGCAGCTCGGTGAGGATCGGCAGCGCATTTGCCAGCTCCGGGTCGACGCCATCCGCCGTTGTATCGACAGCGCCGGTACACCCGGCTGCAAAGCCCACCACTTTCGGTACGTCGGCCACTTCCAGCAGGTCGCAGACCACGCGGTCGTCACGATCGAAGAACAGTGTGCGCCACACGCCGGTGAGCACCGACTCCTGTGTGCGTGCGCGAACCTCGCCGTCGCATACGATGCTGACCTCGCCCTCACCGAGGATCTGGTTGACGACGTCCCTGCTTTCCTCATCCAGCGCACTGAGGTCCGCCAGCACGGGCTCGCCGCCCGGCTCGCAGCCGTCGAGCGCAGCGCGGAGCCAGTCCATCGCCTCGCGCGCGCCATCCATCAGAATCACGTCTTCCGGCTCCGGCATGACCGGGGCAACGAATCTCGACATGTCGCTCGGCATATCCATGTACGTTATTGCGTCGCCATTGCTGCCTGTCGGCTGGCTGCCGGGGCCAATCACGCGTACCGGTATATCCCTGATATTCATGCGTTACCCTCCGTTACGACGGGGATGCTGAATCCGGGTGCGCGGCGCGGCGGCGCGACGAGCAGATCGCTGATCTGGTCCAGGTAGTCCGCCCAGTCCTGGATCCGCGAGATGGCGCCGACGTAGTCACCCCCGCGGACGAAGACGAGCGTCGGAAAGTGACTGAATCCGTACTGCCGTTTCAGGACCTTGCCGTCGCCGAACGTATCCGTTACGACGCCCGGCATGAGTTGCCCCTCGAATGCGGCAACCAGTTCCGGCAGCACGACCGCAACGTCGGTCGCATCCTTTACCGTCGCTGGATCGCCCGGGAAGAACAGTACGTTCATGCCGTCGGCCGCAACAAACTCGTCGTGGTTATCGAGCGTTACCCGCTCGTAGCCGAGCTCGTCGATCAATCGGTCGATCAGAATATGGCTCACCGTACTTCTCCTTCGAGCCTCGGCCGCCCCTCTTCGTAATCGCGAATGTCCAGCGCACCGGGGCCGATTTTCTCGGTGCCTTCGAGAGGCCTGTCGCGCTTCGTCACCTCGATATCCCAGCGGCGCAATACACGGCAGGCTATTTCGACGGCTTCGTCGATACGCGCTTTCACGCCCGCGGTCAGGCTGCCACCGTAGTCGTTAAGTAGCTCGGGCTGCACGCCGATCAACACGAGTTCCTCGGGCAGGCCGCCTGCGAGCGTGGCCGACGAGAGGACCTCCTGGAAGCCCGCCTGGTGCATGCTGACTTTCTTCGCCCCCATGAAACAGGGCACGTCCTCGCCCTGCACCATCTTCAGCGTTGCAGGCTCCATGCCGAAATCGACGGCGTCGAGAATCAGCAGCCGCTTCGCACTGCAAACCCATGGCAACAGCAGTATTCCCTGCGTGCCCCCGTCCATGAGACGCACGTTGTCCGGAAACCTGTAGCGCGCATTCAGGGCTTCTACGGCGCGGATGCCGAAGCCCTCGTCAGCCCAGAGTACGTTGCCGATGCCGAGGACCAGGGTTTCGTACGCGCCCGGGTCCCCGTCCGCGTGGCTGAGGACTGTCTCCGTCATTGCGGGTCGCGCGGACCGTCGTCCTTGAATCGACGGATGCCATCGATCATTACGCTGATGCCGTTCTGCCGTGCCATGAACTCGGCGCGTATCACCATGTAGATGTGCACGATGACAAAGAACACCATCAGCCACATCCCCAGCAGGTGCCACATGCGCACGGCCTGCGAACTCGGCTCGATCACGAACACCCAGCCGAACCACCGGTCTGCCCAGCTCCCGGCACCCGTGCCCTGGCTGTACAACGCAAAACCGGTGCAGACCATGAACAGCGCGAGCACCACGTTGAACAACCACATGGCGAGCTGCGCCAGCGGGTTATGGCCGCGGTACTTCGCGACCTTGCGTGTAAGGAACGAGTACATCAGCACTTCGTGAAAGAGGCGCTTCCAGAACTCGCCGCGCCAGACCGGCACGACCAGCAATCCCTTCGCATACCTGTTGCCGACAATCGCCCAGTAGAAGCGCACGAAAAGCCCGACCGCGAACACCATCGCCGTGATGAAGTGGATCAACCTTATGTTGCCCATCAGGAAGCTGTCGCTCGCCTCGCCACCCATCGATGGCAGCGGGTTGGCGATCAGGTAGCCCGTTATGGCCAACACGGTAATTGCAAGCGCGTGGATCCAGTGCCAGACGCGCACCGGGACCTCGAAGACGTATACGTCGCTCGAATAGTCGTCGTTGCCGGTCGCTACTCTGCTACTAGCCATGCTAACCCCTCCTATCGAACCTTGACCACGGCCAGCTCTTTGCCGTCGTGGGACATGACGTGCGATGCACAGGCCAGGCACGGATCGAAGCTGTGGATCGTCCTGAGGATCTCGAGCGGTTGCTCGGGATTGGCCATCGGCGTATTGAGCAGCGCTGCCTCATAAGCGCCGATGTTGCCGGCCGGATCGCGCGGCGACGCGTTCCAGGTCGACGGCACGATGCACTGGTAGCTCTCGATCTTCGTGTCCTTGATATGGACCCAGTGACCGAGCGCGCCGCGCGGCGCTTCACCGTAGCCAACGCCTTTGACGTCGGTTTCCCACGTCGCCGGATCGAATTTCTCCATGTTCGCCGTTGCGGTGTCACCGCGTTTCAGGTTCGCCATCAGCTCATCGAACACCTCGCGCATCTTGTACGCACACCACTGGCTCTCGAGTCCGCGAGCGGCGGTGCGTCCAAGCGTCGAGAATAGCGCCGTTATCGGCAACCCCAGATCGGCAAGCGTACGGTCGACCTGCTCCTTGATGTCTTCCCTGCCCCGGGCATAAGCAACGAGGTAACGCGCCAGCGGCCCGACCTCCATGGCGTTGCCGCGCCAGCGCGGCGCCTTGAGCCAGGAGTACTTGCCGGACTCGTCGTGCTGCTCGATTGCCGTACGGGTACCTTTGAAGTTCGGGCCCGGCTCGAACTTCGGCTCGGTTATGCCATCCCAGGGGTGCAGGCCGGCCTGTTCGTCCGGGTACTGGTACCAGGAGTGCGAAACGAATTCCTGGATCTGCTCTGGATCGCGAACGTCCACGTCATAGACCGTGCTGAGATCGCCGTTGAGGATCGCGCCACCGGGCATCATCAGGCTGTCGTTGGTGTAGTTATTGGCGTACGCCGGGAACTCTCCGTAGGCCAGCACGTTCTTGCCGGAAAGGCCGCCACCGTAAGTCCAGTCCTTGTAGAACGAGGCAATCGCCTTAAGGTCGGGGATATAGACCTGGTCGGTGAACGTGATGGTCTGGTCGATGATGTCCGAGACGATGTTGAGCCACGCCATGTTGACGGTGCCGACTGCGCCCGCATCGTCGACGTTGACCGAGCACGGCATGCCGCCGACCACCCAGTTCGGATGCGGGTTGCGGCCGCCGAAGATCGTGTGAATCTTCACGACTTCCTTCTGGAAGTCCAGCGCTTCGAGGTAGTGCGTCGTCGCCATCAGGTTTGCCTCGGGCGGCAACTTGTAGGCCGGGCTGCCCCAGTACGCGTTGGCGAACGGGCCGAGCTGTCCGGACTCGACGAATCGCTTCAGCCTGTTTTGCACATCTCTAAAATACCCCGGCGACGATTTCGGCCACGGGCTGATTGCCTGCTGCAATTCTGACGTCGCTTTCGGATCGGCACTCAATGCGCTGACCACGTCAACCCAGTCGAGCGCGTGCAGGTGATAGAAATGCACGATGTGGTCCTGGCAGTACTGCGCCAGCATCATCAGGTTGCGAATGTGGTTCGCGTTCGTGGGTATCTCGATGCTGAGTGCGTCTTCGACAGCACGTACAGATTGCAGAGCGTGCACGCCCGTGCAGACGCCACAGATGCGCTCCGTGAACGCCCAGGCGTCGCGCGGATCACGACCCTTGAGGATGATTTCCAGGCCGCGCCACATATTGCCCGTCGATACCGCGTTGCGGATGACGTTGTTCTCGTCGAGATTCACTTCGATGCGAAGGTGCCCCTCGATTCGGCAGATCGGATCGACGACGACGCGCTGGCCGCTGTCGTCAAGTTCGAAACCGTTCGGTGTGGTTACGCTAGCCATTGCTCACCTCCTCTGCCGCCTTTGCCTTCTTGCCGCTTGCCTTCGCGATACCCGAAATGACCGCGTGTGCCGCAACACCAATGGCTGCTGCGCCGGCGATCGCGCCACCGATCGAGTCCGCCGTCGACTCGACGTTGCCCGTGACACCCAGGTTGGTGACCGGGCTGTAGAAACTGCCCTTGTCCCAGAAGTTGTCTTCGGCGCAGCCGAGACAGCCGTGACCAGACTTGACCGGCCAGGACAGGCCGCCGTTCCACTCGACCGTCGAGCAGGCGTTGTACGTGGTCGGTCCCTTGCAGCCGACCTTGTACAGGCAATAGCCCTTCCGGGCGCCCTCGTCGTCGAACTTCTCGACGAACTGGCCGGCGTCGAAATGCGGCCGCCGGTAGCACTTGTCGTGCAGGCGCTGTCCGTAGAACATTGCCGGCCGACCCTGCCGGTCGAGCGGCGGCAGACGGTCGAACGCGAGCATGTAGGTAATGACGCCCGTCATGACTTCTGCGATCGGCGGACAACCCGGCACTTTCACAATCGGCTTGTCGAGGATCACCTTGTGGATCGGCACTGCCTGTGTCGGGTTGGGCCGTGCGGCCTGAACGCATCCCCATGACGCACAGGATCCCCAGGCGATGATCGCCTTGCAGTGATCGGCCATGTGGCGCAGCTTTTCGACATACGGTCGGCCCGCCTGCATGCAATACATGCCGTCTTCATTCAGGGGCGGGTTGCCTTCGCAGGCGAGGATGAACTGGCCGTCGTATTTCTCGATGGTCTGCTCGAGAATTTCCTCGGCCTGATGCCCTGCCGCCGCCATGATCGTGTCGTCGTAATCAAGAGAGATCATCGACAGCACGACGTCACCGGCCAGTGGATTGCCGGAACGGATAAACGACTCGGTACAGCAGGTGCACTCGAGGCCGTGCAACCACACCACGGGCGTCCGCGGCTTGGTCTCGAGGGCGTGTGCGATCTTGCCGGCAAATTCGGGTCCAAGACCCAGTCCAGCGGCAGTCAGGCTACAGAACTTGAGGAAACTCCGGCGGGTGACGCCATGACGGCGCATCACCTCATAGAAGGTCTCGTGGGCGGGCATAACAACTCTCCCCTGGTGCATGGATGCGTTCGGGCTGGTTGCCTGCCGGTTGACTTGTT
>JBFEXY010000072.1:0-9407 GCA_041562415.1 Woeseiaceae bacterium | reverse complement strand
GCCGACCTATTTCGCGCGCGACATGGATGATGCGGTCCAGCAGGCTGCGGCCTTTGCCGAGCCCGACGACACCGTGTTGCTTGCGCCAGCGTGTGCGAGCTTCGATCAATTCGACAATTATGCAGCACGCGGTGATGCATTTTGCAGGGCGGTGGAGGCGTTGAGACCATGACGGCCAAGACTGCAACATCGCCGTTCCCGGCACGGTTGCGAACCCCCCTCCAGCTAGACCCTGTCCTGCTCGGCCTGAGCCTCACGCTGTTGCTGGGTGGTCTGGTGGTGCTCGCATCGGCATCCATTTCTATTTCGGACAACCTCTCGGGCCAGGCGTTTTACTACGTCGAGCGTCAACTGATGGCCGCCGTCATCGGCGCGGCAGCCGGTGTTGCTTGCCTCTACATCCCGATGCAGCTGTGGCGCAGCGCCAGCCCCCTGATCTTGCTTGCGGGTCTCGCGCTGCTGTTTGTCGTGCTGCTGCCTGGTGTGGGTTACGAGGTGAACGGGGCCCGCCGCTGGGTACGTTTCGGAGTGGTCAACCTGCAGGTATCCGAACCGGCGCGCTTGTGTTTCATCATCTACCTGGCGGGCTATCTCGTGCGCCGCAACAAGGATTTGCGCGAGCGGTTCAGCGGTTTCTTCAAGCCCATGATCGTAATGAGTATCGCCTGCGCAGCGCTGCTGGCGGAACCCGACTTCGGGGCAGCCATCGTGCTTTTGGCCACTGCGCTTACGATGCTTTTCGTTGCGGGAGCCCGAATCCGCGATTTCCTGATCTTTTTCGCTGCCGGAACCGTGGCGATGGCGTTTCTCGCGGTCACGTCACCGTACCGCATGCAGCGGCTGACCGGATTTCTCGACCCGTGGTCCGATCCCTATGACTCGGGTTTCCAACTTACCCAGTCGCTCATCGCCATCGGTCGCGGCGAGTGGTTCGGGGTCGGGCTGGGCAATGGCGTACAGAAGCTCTTCTACCTGCCGGAGGCACACACGGATTTCGTCTTCGCGGTCTACGCGGAGGAGTTCGGCCTGGCCGGATCCTGCATCCTGATCGGCCTGTTTGCGGTGCTGCTATGGCGTATCTTCCGGCTCGGAATCCGTGCTATCGAATCCGACCGCAGTTTCGAGGCTTACGTGGCCATCGGCATCGGCACGTGGCTGGGGCTGCAGGCATTCATCAACCTCGGCGTCAACATGGGCATCCTGCCGACGAAGGGACTGACGCTGCCGCTGATCAGCTACGGCCGCTCGAGCCTCATCGTCACCATGATGGCGCTCGGCATGCTCTTGCGCATCCATCATGAACTCACCGTCGATGCTTCGCAGCCGAATCGCCGGCGGCAGCGCAAGACGGCTGCCGGCAGGAGCAAGCGCAAATGACGGGCCGGCCGATACTCGTGATGGCGGGCGGCACGGGCGGGCATGTCTACCCTGCGCTCGCGGTCGCGCGAGCCCTGCAACAACATTCTCGCGACGTCGTCTGGCTCGGCACTCACCGCGGCCTCGAATCACGCGTCGTACCGGCCGCCGGCATCAGCATGGAGTGGGTCAGCATACGCGGCCTGCGCCGCAAGGGTCTGCTTGCGCTGGTCGTTGCGCCCGTCCAGCTTGCCTGGGCCCTCATTCAGTCCCTCGCCGTCATCGTCCGACGCCGCCCGGCCGCGGTACTCGGCATGGGCGGCTTCGTTAGCGGGCCGGGCGGCGTTGCCGCCTGGCTGACCCGCCGCCCGCTCGTGATTCACGAGCAGAATGCTGCTGCGGGACTGACCAACCGTCTTCTGGCGCGTCTTGCCCGGGTTGTGCTGCAAGCCTTCCCGGGCAGTTTTAATTCCAGCGTTCGCGCGGAGACCGTGGGGAACCCGGTCCGCGAGGACATCGCCGCCGTGCCGGTTCCCGAGCGGCGCTATACCGACCGGGACGGCCCATTGCGGTTGCTGGTGCTCGGCGGCAGCCAGGGCGCACTGGCGCTCAACCGGACGGTGCCGGCAGCCCTGGGAAGGTTGCCTGAAGAATTACGACCCGTCGTGCGGCACCAGTGCGGTTCGGCCACGATCGACAGGGCCCGCGAGGCCTATGCGGCGGCCGGGCTCGATGCCGAGCTCGTACCGTTTATCGAGGACATGGCATGCGCCTATGCCTGGGCCGACCTCGTGGTATGCCGTGCCGGTGCGCTGACCGTGGCGGAACTCTGTGCCGTCGGCGTGCCCGCCGTATTTGTTCCTTACCCCTCTGCGGTCGACGATCACCAGACCGCCAACGCCAGGCCGATGGTGGAAGCAGGCGCCGCAGCGATTATCCAGGAGGCGGACCTGAGCGACGTTTCGCTTGCGGACGAACTGAAATGCTGGCTGACGTCACGCACGGAATTGCTCGAGCGCGCACAACGGGCGCGTCAACTGGCGCGCCCTCAAGCCCTGCAGCGCATTACCGAACTGTGCCTGCAGCTCGCGGGAGACCCGGCATGATCAATCGAATGCGTCGTATCCATCGCGTCCACTTCGTCGGTATCGGCGGATCCGGGATGTCGGGTATTGCCGAAGTGATGCTGAGTCTCGGCTACGACGTGCAGGGCTCTGATCTCAAGCCGAATAAGCAGACCAGGCGTCTCGAGAAGCAGGGTGCCACCGTATTCATCGGCCACGCTGAAGAAAATATCCGCGATGCTGACGCGGTTGTCGTCTCCAGCGCGGTCGATGAAACCAACCCGGAAGTTGCCGCTGCACGCGAGCAACTGATGCCCGTCGTACCTCGTGCGGAGATGCTCGCCGAACTGATGCGGTTTCGCTATTCGATCGCCGTGGCCGGAACGCATGGAAAGACGACGACCACGAGTCTCGTCGCCAGCGTGCTCGCCGAAGGCGGGCTCGACCCGACCTTCGTTATCGGCGGACGCCTCAAGAGCGCAGACGCGAATGCCAGGCTCGGGCAGGGCGAATACCTCGTTGCCGAGGCCGACGAGAGCGATGCGTCGTTCGTGCACCTGAAGCCGATGCTCGCAGTGGTTACCAATATCGATGCTGATCACATGTCGACCTACGACGGCGACATCGGAAAGTTGCGCGCCGGCTTCGTTGAGTTCCTGCACAACCTGCCGTTTTACGGACTTGCCGTCGTGTGCAGCGACGACCCGGGCGTACGCGAGATCATGGGAAGCATCGGCCGTGCGGTTGCGACCTACGGTCTGGGTGAAGAGGCGGATCTTCGCGCAGAGAACATCGAATTCGATGCCGGGAGAACCCGCTTCCAGGTTATGCGGGGCGACGACAGGCCGCCCCTGCAAATCACGCTCCGCCTTCCCGGGCTGCACAACGTCCGCAACGCGCTCGCCGCGATCGCGGTGGCCGAGGAGCTGCAGGTCGCCGACGACGCGGTTGTCAGGGCGTTGCAGAACTTCGAGGGCATCGACCGCCGCTTTCAGAGTCTCGGCGAGGTCACGACCGCGTCCGGGAGGGTCATGCTCATCGATGACTATGGACACCACCCGACCGAGGTTGCGGCGACCCTGGCAGCGGCGCAGACCGGCTGGCCCGACCGGCGTATCGTCCTCGTTTTCCAGCCGCACCGGTACACGCGCACGCGCGATCTGATGGATGACTTTGCGCAGGTGCTGTCCGATGCGGACGTTCTCGTGCTTCTCGATGTCTACGCCGCAGGTGAAGCACCGATTGCAGGCGCCGATGGCCGCGCCATTGCCCGTGCGGTACGTTCCCGCGGCGCTGTGGAGCCGGTGTTCGTCGAGTCGCTCGACAAACTTCAGCCGGTACTCACCGACATCCTCGAAGACGGTGACCTGTTGCTGACGATGGGTGCAGGCGATATCGGTGCCTACGCAGCGAAACTGCCGCAGCTGCTGGGCACCACGCCAAACCTCAAGGTGCATTCATGATGGCCGCGCCGGAAAAGATGCAGGCGTTGGGCGAATTGCGGCGCGATGAGCCGATGAGTCGCCATACGTCATGGCGCGCTGGTGGAAAGGCCGAACTGTTCTTCATTCCTGCCAGTGTCGAAGACCTGCAGGCTTTCCTGCGCGAACTCGACGCGGAGACGCCAATATTCTGGCTGGGCGTCGGCAGCAACCTGCTCGTAAGGGATGGCGGCCTGCGCGGCGTGGTTATATCAGCGACCGGCATACTCAGGGGCCTGGAACGCATAGAGCCCTACCTGGTACGCGCCGGCAGCGGCGTTCCATGCACGCAGCTAGCACGTCAATGCATTCGCTGGGGTCTTGGTCCGTCGGAGTTCTTCGCCGGCATTCCCGGCACGGTTGGCGGCGCGCTGACGATGAATGCCGGCGCCCATGGCGGTGAAACCTGGGAACGGGTGGAGTCCGTCCGCACCATCGATCGTGCGGGCGAAATACACCTGCGTTCGCCAGCGGAATATTCGGTGGGTTATCGCAGCGTCACAGGGCCACCCAATGAATGGTTCCTGGAAGCGACGTTTCGTTTCGAGCCCGGAGTCACGGCAAGCATGGACGTGATGAAGGAGATGCTCGAGCGCCGCAAGGCCACGCAGCCGCTGGGCCTTCCAAGCTGCGGTTCCGTGTTTCGCAACCCGACTGGCGATCATGCCGCACGCCTCATCGAGGCGGCCGGGCTCAAGGGCTATCGCATTGGTGGTGCCGAGGTTTCGCCGAAACACGCCAACTTCATTATCAATACGGGCGATGCAACCGCGACCGACATCGAGGAACTCATCGAGCACGTTCGGCAAACGGTCATCGAGCAGCACGGTGTCGAACTGCAGCACGAAGTCCGCATCGTTGGCGAGGTGACCTAATGAGCCAGGTACTGCGCGTCACTGAGCACAGGACGGTGGTGAATCACGCTGGCGACTTCGGCCGGGTTGCGGTGCTGTATGGCGGAAGGTCTGCGGAACGCGAAGTATCTCTCGATACGGGCAAGGCCGTCCTGGGTGCGCTGCTGGAGCGCGGCGTGGACGCCGTCGGTTGGGATCCTGCAGAACACGCGCTGAGCGATTTCGCGGCGGCCGGATTCGACCGCGTCTGGATTGCGTTGCACGGTCCCGGCGGGGAAGACGGCGCCATACAGGGCGCATTGCAGTGGCTGGGATTGCCGTACACCGGCAGCGGCGTGATGGCTTCCGCACTCGCCATGGACAAGGTTCGATCCAAGCGTTTGTTTGACGCAGCAGGGATACCGACGCCCGAGTACGCGATCGTCCGCAATCGCTCACACGCAGTGCTTGCGGCGGAGGATTTCGGATATCCGCTGATCCTCAAGCCGGCGTGCCAGGGGTCGAGCGTCGGCATGACCAAGGTGTTCGATCCTGAAGATCTGAATGGCGCCGTGGATCTCGCCCTCAGCTTCGACGACGTCGCAATCGTCGAGCGCTGCATCGTCGGTGACGAGTACACGGTAGCCGTGCTGCAGGGCCAGGCGCTGCCCTCGATTCGCATCGAGACGCCACGGGTTTTCTATGACTACCGGGCGAAGTACGAATCGGACCGCACGCGCTACCACTGCCCCGGCACCGAACGCGACGATCTCGAACAGCAATACGCTGCCCTGGCCCTTGCGGCGTTTGCCGAACTGGGCTGCTCGGGCTGGGGGCGCGTCGACTTCATGACGGGCAGCAACGGCCAGCCACTGGTTCTCGAGGTCAATACCGTGCCGGGTATGACCAGTCACAGTCTGGTGCCGATGGCGGCGAAGACATCCGGCATCGATTTCGAGGAACTGTGCTGGCGAATTCTGGAAACCAGTATCGCAGACAACGAAACCCGCGATCACGTCAAAGGAGTGGCTAATGGCTCGTAAACAGGCACGACGCCGCAAGCAGAAGAAGGCCAGCAACTTCCGTATGCCATCGATTCCGATCGCACGCATTCTGACACCGGCGGTGGCAGTACTGATCGTTATTGCAACCTATCACGTCAGTGGCAAGCTGCTCGACCGGCCCATCGATTCGATCTCCGTAAGCGGTCCGCTTCAACGCGTAAGCGCATTGCAGATCGAGGAGGCCATAAGCGACGAACTCGACGCAGGCTTCTTCGGTGCCGACGTCAGCCGCATGCAGGACAAGATCCAGGATCTTGCCTGGATCGACAGCGCGAATGTCGCCCGCCGCTGGCCGGATCGCATCGCCATTGGCGTTACGGAGCAGGTGCCGGCCGCCATCTGGGGTGAGAGCGGATTGCTCAACGTACGCGGCGAGTTGTTCGTCACAAACGCCCGCCATATTCCTGCGGAACTGCCTCGTCTCAGTGGTCCGGACGATAGTTCGGACGACGTCGCCCGTCGCTACCTTGCAGTCAGGGAACAGCTGATTCCACTTGGCCTGGACGTACGGCGCGTGCACCTCGATGCCCGCGGCGCATGGGACATGACTCTGACCAACGGTGTGGAGATTCGCCTCGGCCGCCGCGATGTCGACGAGCGTACAGGCCTGTTCCTCGACGTGGTCGCCAACATCATTACGGGCCGGGCGGCGGACATCGACTACGTCGACATGCGCTACAGCAACGGATTCACGATCGGCTGGAACGATGGCGCCGATACGCCAGTGACCGATCCTGAGGAAGAGGACCCGGCTCTGCTGGCATCGAGAGGTGCTCCGTAGTCATGCAGAAGCGCGGTGACAAGAACCTGATCGTCGGTCTCGACATCGGCACATCAAAGGTGGTCGCAATCGTCGGCGAGCTGAATGACGACGGTGACATCGAGGTGGTCGGCATCGGTTCGCATCCATCCCGCGGTCTGAAGAAGGGCGTCGTCGTGAACATCGAATCGACGGTGCACTCGATCCAGCGAGCCGTTGAGGAAGCCGAGTTGATGGCAGGATGCGACATTCATTCCGTGTACACCGGCATCGCCGGCAGCCACGTGCGCAGCCTCAACTCGCACGGCATCGTGGCGATCCGTGATAAAGAGGTGTCGCCCGGGGATGTGGATCGCGTCATCGACGCGGCGCAGGCCGTCGCCATCCCGGCGGACCAGAAGATTCTGCATATCCTGCCGCAGGAATTCCTCATCGACAGCCAGGAGGGCATCCGCGAGCCCGTTGGCATGTCGGGTGTCCGGCTCGAAGCGAAGGTGCACATGGTGACCGGCGCGGAGAGCGCGGCACAGAACATCGTCAAGTGCGTTCAGCGGTGCGGCCTGGAAGTGGACGATATCGTGCTCGAACAGCTGGCTTCGAGCTACTCGGTACTGACCGACGACGAAAAGGAACTCGGTTCGTGCATCGTCGATATCGGCGGCGGCACGACCGATCTCGCCGTCTTCCTCGGCGGGGCGATCCAGCACACGGCCGTTATCCCGATCGCGGGCGACCAGGTGACCAACGATATCGCTGTGTCGATGCGCACGCCTACGCAGTATGCCGAGGAAATCAAGATCAAGTATGCCTGCGCCCTGTCGCAGCTCGCGAATCCGGACGAGACGATCGAAGTGCCGAGCGTCGGCGAGCGGCCGCCGCGAAGGCTGGCGCGACAGACGCTCGCGGAAATCGTCGAGCCCAGGTACGAGGAACTCTTTGGTTTGATCCGCGATGAGCTCAGACGAAGTGGCTTCGAAGAGCTGATCGCCGCAGGCATCGTTATCACCGGCGGTAGCGCGAAGATGGAAGGCGCTGTCGAACTTGCGGAAGAGGTATTTCACATGCCGGTCAGGCTTGGTTCGCCACAGTACGTCGACGGACTGATGGATGTGGTCAGAAATCCGATTCATGCGACCGGCGTCGGTCTCCTGCTCTACGGCTACGAAAACCTGTCGAGGCGGGGCCGGCGCAGCACGCCGATCAACAACAGCCTCGGCGACGTGTGGGAGCGAATGAAGGCCTGGTTCGGCAAGCAGTTTTGATGAATGGGAGGTCCGGTGAACAGCCGGGCTGATTTGCGGGGTTCAGTGAGTACCCCATAAGGACGAAAAGCGGAGGAAGCTTGAATGTTTGAATTAATGGATGCACACAGCCAGAGCGCGGTCATAAAGGTGATTGGCGTTGGCGGCGGTGGCGGCAATGCCGTCTCGCACATGGTCGACGCCGGCATCGAGGGCGTCGATTTCATCTGTACGAACACTGACGCACAGGCTCTGAAAGGTTCGCGCGTCAGAACGTCGCTGCAGATCGGATGCAATATAACCAAGGGACTCGGTGCCGGGGCAAATCCCGACGTCGGCCGCCAGGCCGCAATGGAGGACCGGGACCGCATCTACGAGGTGATCGAGGGTGCGGACATGCTGTTCATTACGGCCGGCATGGGGGGCGGAACCGGAACGGGAGCCACGCCCGTGGTTGCCCAGGTAGCAAAGGAACTGGGAATACTGACCGTCGCTGTTGTAACACGACCATTCAGCATGGAAGGCAACAAGCGCATGCAGATCGCCAACCACGGTATCGCCGAGCTCGGTAAGTACGTGGACTCGCTGATCACGATTCCGAACGAAAAGCTACTCACCGTTCTCGGCGGTGAGACCACACTGCTCGACGCATTCCGCGCCGCGAACCAGGTTCTCCAGGGCGCGGTACAGGGCATCGCGGAACTGATCACGCGTCCCGGGCTCATCAATGTCGACTTCGCCGACGTCAAGACGGTCATGGCCGAGATGGGTATGGCGATGATGGGATCCGGTGAATCATCGGGTGAAGACCGCGCACGTGAGGCGGCAGAGGCTGCCGTATCGAGCCCGCTGCTGGAGGATATCAACCTGGCCGGCGCCAACGGCATACTGGTGAACGTCACCGCCGGCATGGATATGTCGATCGGCGAATTCCAGGAAGTCGGTGCGACGGTGAAGGAGTTTGCGTCGGACGATGCGACGGTTGTTGTCGGCACGGTTATCGATCCCGACATGACCGATAAGATTCGCGTGACGGTTGTTGCGACCGGGCTCGGTCAGGCAGCAGCGAACGCAGAGTCGCCCATGCGCATCGTGCGTCGTCCTGCCGAGAAGGCGAGCGAACCGAACTACCATGGTTTCGACAAGCCGACGGTACAACGAAAACGCGCGGTTGGAGACGGCCTCGAAGGTGCGGGCCTGCAGGAAGAACTGCTGGACATTCCGGCATTCCTGCGTCGACAGGCTGACTGACGACGGAGAGGGCACCTCAGGCGTTACTCACTGGCGCCGAGGCAACCAGGAAGTCCCTCACCTCCGCTTTGCCGGCCCGGCAAGACCGGGCCGGCCCCTTTCTTTCCCGCCGACGGCCGCAATTCCTGAGCAGCCTCACCGTGTATCCATAAGGGCTTGAAAATCTTGAAGAGATTCAAGGCCGGTGGTACGCTTTTGCGCACTTCGCGTTGCCACATAGCTGTCACATTTGCTTCCTGTGTGTAGTTGGCTCGCAACAAACCGGACAAAATCAGAGCAAATTCAAAACGTGCCCATGTTGCGACAACGCACCCTCAAGACCACCATCCGTGCGACCGGTGTCGGATTGCACAATGG
>JBFEXY010000071.1:0-9408 GCA_041562415.1 Woeseiaceae bacterium | reverse complement strand
TTTGATTCGTTTTTCCTTCGTCGCCATGATTACGCCTCCAGCCTCAGGTAGGCGTCGAGCCCGTGCAGCCCGCCCTCGCGGCCGACGCCCGATTCCTTGTAGCCGCCGAACGGCGACGTGGGGTCGAACTTGTTGAAGGTGTTCGCCCACACGACTCCTGCGCGCACGCTCTGCGTCATTTTGAAAATCTTGGCCCCCTTGTCCGTCCACACGCCGCCGGACAGGCCATAGGGCGTGTTGTTGGCTTTCGCGATAGCCTCGTCAAAGGTCCTGAAGGTCTGGATCGCGAGCACCGGCCCGAAGATCTCTTCCTGAACGACACGATTGGACTGCGACACGCCGGTAAATAATGTCGGCCGGCACCAATAGCCCTTGTCGGGCACGGCGCAGGAGCTCTGGTACATTTCGCCGCCCTCCTGTCTGCCGATATCGAGGTATGACTCTATCGTCTCGAGCTGCGCCTTCGAATTGATCGCACCGATGTCCGTGTTCTTGTCGAGCGGGTCGCCGACGATCAGGGTCTCCATGCGATCCTTGAGTTTCCGGATCACCTGCTCGGCAACCGATTCCTGCACGAACAGTCGCGAGCCGGCGCAGCATACGTGCCCCTGGTTGAAGAAGATGCCATTCACGATACCTTCGACCGCCTCGTCGATGGCCGCGTCCGCAAAGATGATGTTCGCCGCCTTGCCGCCGAGTTCGAGCGTGTATTTCTTCTTGCTGCCGGCCAGCGCCTTTTGGATGATGCGGCCGACTTCCGTCGAGCCGGTGAAAGCAATCTTGTCGACGCCCGGATGCGAAACGATGCTCGACCCGGTGTCTCCGGCGCCGGTAACGATATTGACGACGCCCTCGGGAAGTCCCGCGTCGGCGATGACCTCGGCGAGCTTCATCGCGGTCAACGGGGTCGTTTCCGCCGGCTTCAGTACGACCGTATTGCCGCAGGCCAGTGCGGGAGCAACCTTCCAGGCCGCCATCAACAGCGGGAAGTTCCACGGGATGATCTGTCCCGCAACACCCATCGGCCTGACTTTGCGTCCGGGGAATGCATATTCGAGCTTGTCTGCCCAGCCGGCGTAATAAAAGAAGTGGGCGGCGGCGAGCGGGATATCGACGTCGCGCGCCTCGCGGATCGGCTTGCCGCCATCGAGCGACTCGATCGCCGCGAACTCCCGGGCTCGTTCCTGGATGATCCGGGCAATGCGATAGATGTACTTGCCGCGGTCGGCGGCCTTCATGCGGGACCACGGGCCGTTGTAGGCCTTGCGGGCCGCTTTTACCGCCTTGTCGACATCGGCGTCGTTTGCATGGGCGACACGCGACAGCCGCTCCTCGGTCGCGGGATTGATCGTATCGAAGTACTTGCCGGACTCCGGCTTGACGAACTTACCGCCGATGAAAAGCTCGTATCTCTTCGCAACCTTGATGTGGTCGGTGCTTTCCGGGGCCGGCGAATATTCCCAGCCACCTTCGAACGCGAGTTTGTTTTCGGGTGTCGCCATTGTCAGTCCTTCGAAAAATAGTCTGCCGACTGATACACGCCGGTCTCTTGTTTCACGATCTGCATCAGCACGTCGTTCGCCAGCGAACTCGCGCCGAAGCGGAACCACTCCGGCGTCATCCAGGCATTGCCGAGCGTCTCACGCAGCATCACGAGATAGTGGATCGCGAGTTTCGCATTCGAAATGCCGCCGGCGGGCTTCATGCCGACCATGCGGCCCGTATCGTAGAAGTAATCGCGGATCGCCTGCAGCATGACCAGTGTCACCTGCATCGTTGCAGCGGGCTGTATCTTGCCTGTCGACGTCTTGATGAAGTCCGCCCCCGCATGCATGGCGAGTACGCTCGCACGCCGCACCCGATCGAGCGTACCGAGTTCGCCGGTCTCGAGGATGACCTTGAGGTGCGCGTCGCCGCAGGCTTCCTTGATGGCCGCGATCTCGTCGAAGACGAAACCGTAATCGCCCGCCAGGAACGCGCCGCGCGAGATCACCATGTCGATCTCGTCCGCGCCCTGCTCGACGGCCATGCGGGTGTCTTCGAGTTTAACGCTGAGGGGCGCCTGCCCGCTCGGGAACGCGGTCGCGACCGAAGCGATGTGGATGCCGCGGCCCTCGAGGGCCTTGCGCGCGACGCTGACCATCGTCGGATACACGCACACGGCGGCGACGTGCGGCAGGCCCGGCACCGAATCGTGCAAGTGCATGGCTTTCTGGCACAGCTGGCGCACCTTGCCCGGCGTATCCTGGCCTTCCAGCGTTGTCAGGTCGATCATCGACAACACCATTTTTAACGCTTCGACCTTGGATGCTTTCTTGATCGAGCGGCTCTGAAACCGGGCGACGCGTTCATTCACGCCGACCTCGTCGACGCGCGGCACCCGATCCAGGTCCGGCAGCTTCCTCTTGGTATCGACGGCGGCCAGGCTCATGGTCAGGACTCCGAGACCGCCGTTTCCAGCGCCACCTTGATCATCTCGTCGAACGTGGTCGCCCGATCCTCCACCGACAGCGCGTTACCCGACGGGATATCGTCGCTGACGGTGCAGATGGCGAGCGCTTCGGCACCGTGTTCCGCCGCGATCGGGTAGATGCCGGCGGCCTCCATCTCGATGCCATAAACGTTGTACTTCGCCATGGTCTCGAACATGTCCGGGTCCGGCGTGTAGAAAAGGTCCGCGGAAAAGATGTTACCCACGTGGTATCGCACCTTGTGGGATTCGGCTACAGCAACCGCCTTGCGCACGAGTTCGAAGGTCGCGAGCGCCGCGTAATCGTAGCCGCCGAAACGCATGCGGTTGACCGCCGAGTCGGTCGACGCTCCCTGCGCAATGATAAGGTCGCGCAGCTTCACGTCGGGATGCGTCGTACCGCAGCTGCCAACGCGGATAATTCGCTTGACCTCGTAATCGACGATCAGCTCGGTGCAGTAGATCGAGGCGGACGGAATCCCCATGCCGTGGGCCATGACGGAGATCCGGCTTCCCTGGTATTCGCCGGTGAACCCCCACATGTTGCGGACATCCGAAACGCGCCGAGGATTGTCGAGATAGGTCTCGGCAATGTACTGTGCGCGCAACGGGTCGCCCGGCATCAGCACCGTATCGGCGAAGTCGCCGGGTGCGGCATTCATATGTTTGGTGGCCATCGATTATTCTTTCGTTCCTCGACCCGAAACAATACCGCGAACCTTGACCGACTACCAACGACACCCGGGCTTTATTCACCGCACTCTGCCGCTGGCCTGCGCGGCGCTCTCCCTGTGCGCATGCTCCTCGCCTGCCGACGAGCCCGAGGAAGTCACAACGTCTCGCTCGCGGCTCATCGTCGCCGGCCAGCTGCAAGCGGGCGAACTCGTCGAGGCCAGCGGCCTTGCGCGGTCGCAGCGCAACCCGGAGCTGCTGTGGTCCATGAATGACGGCGGCTCGAAAGCCCACTTGTATGCGTTCGACGGCTCCGGCTTCCATCGCGGCCGCGTCAAGCTCGATGATGTGAAGAACCGGGACTGGGAGGACCTGTCCTCGTTTGCTGTCGACGGCACGCCTTACCTGCTGGTTGCAGACACGGGAGACAACGACGGCAAACGCGGCAAGGTGACGTTGCATGTCGTGCCCGAACCGGACCTGGGTGACGACGACAAGGTAAAGGTCGGGCCCGCATGGAGCATCGATTTTCGTTACCCGGATGGACCTCATGACGTGGAAGCTGTTGCGGCAGATCCGGCCAACGACCGCGCCGTATTGCTGACCAAGCGCGAATGGCCGCCAGTCCTCTACGAGGTGCCGCTGCATCCGCCGGCGGACGATACCGTGCTCGCGAAGCGCCTGGGGCCGATCGAGAGCCTTCCCGAGCCAACGCGGCAAGACCGCGAGCATGCAGTCTTTACGAAGGAGTGGCACTGGCAACCGACGGGCATGGATCTATCACCGGACGGTCGCCTCGCGGTGATACTGACCTATCGGGGCGTCTACCTTTATCACCTCGATCCCGGCCGCAGTCTCTACGAATCGCTCTCCGGGCGGGCCTACGGTTTCGGCCTCGGCAACTTCCGGAACGCCGAGTCTGTCGCTTTCAGCGCGGATAGTGAATCGATCTACGTAACACTGGAGGGGCGTCACGCGCCCCTGCTGCGCATCGACATCAACGGAGCGCTGCCCGAATGAACGCCACTGCATCGCCCCTGAGACTATCGCTAGTCACAATCGGCCTGGCCGCACTGGCCGCCTGCAATCACAACGCGACCGGCGAGGATCAGGCGCCGGTCACGCCGCCCGCCGAAGCCTCGCTGACGATCATGACGTTCAACGTCGAGAACCTGTTCGACAACGTCGACGACCCCGGCAAGGAAGATCACACCTATCTCGCGTTGACGGACAAGCAGTCCGACGAACACAAGGCCGCCTGTGCGGAGATCGAGGTGGCTCGCTGGCGCGAGCAGTGCCTCGACTGGGACTGGAGCGACAAGATCATCGAGCAGAAGCTGAGCGTCGTTGCCGATGTCATCCTGCAGGCCGACAACGGCCGCGGTCCCGACATCATCGCGCTGCAGGAAATCGAGAATATCGGCATCCTCGAGCGTCTGCGCACCGAGTATCTCGCCGCCGCCGACTACGGGCCTGGCATCCTGATCGAAGGCGACGACCTGCGTGGCGTCGACGTCGCATTCCTGACCCGGCTGGAACTGGCCGGGTCCCCGGTGCTGCATCGCACCGATTTCAGTGGCGCCGGCAAGGACCGCGCCTACGACACTCGCGGCATCCTGGAGGCGACCTTCATGCGTCCGGACGGCACCCTGCTGACGGGCTATTCGGTCCACTTCCCCGCACCGTTTCATCCGACTGAGATGCGCGAGGCAGCTTACCGCCACCTCAACGCGCTGCGTGCCGCGCTGCCGCCGGACAGGGATGCGTTTGCCGCAGGTGACTTCAACACGACCTCGTTGGAGAACCGCAAAAAGGACATGCTGGGGCGGTTCGCGCGGCCTTCGTGGACCGTCACGCACGAGGTCGGCTGCAAGGGCTGCAAAGGTACTTACTACTATGCGCCCCGCGACGATTGGTCGTTTCTCGACATGATCCTGTGGTCGCCAGCGGCGGATAGTGGCGAGAACGCAACATGGGAATTGCGCGCGGATTCGGTCCGGATTGCGAACGCCGCTCCCGGCCAGTTACGACCGCAAGGCACGCCGTGGCGCTTCGAGATGCCGGGCGGTGCCGGCGTGTCGGATCACTGGCCCGTGGTGATAACAATCGAATCCAAGTAGAAACAATCCCTTGTAACATTATGGTAACCCGCTTTCGACCGGCGGCATTCAGATGCTGCGTCGAACCTCTGGAATTCTCGGTTATTCCGTATAAACCCTTTATTGAATTAGCTTTTTTGCCGGAGTAGATTAGGCGCAAAACAATCGGCGGGCAGAAGCCGGGAGCACTTGCAGGGCTTCAGTCCAGCTATCCAACTGGCGAAATAAAACGGTCATGTTCCTGGCCTAATATTCCGCCCATTATCCAAACCCTCGGGGAATAACAATGCTAAACAAGCGAACGATCCTCGGCATGCCGCTGAACTGGGGTCGAAAGATGACGCAGTTTGTGGCGCTCGCCGCCCTCCTTATCGCCGTACCTGTTGCAGGATTCGCACAGGAGACCTCGGGCTCCGTACGGGGCACCGTGTTCACCGAGTCGGGTGAGCCGGAGGCCGGCGCAACGGTGCGAATTACCGACACCCGCACAAACGCCTCCCGCACGACCACGACCCGGGTGGACGGCACTTTCAATGTCAGCGGCCTGGCGATCGGCGGCCCGTTCGAGATCAGCGTTACGTCTGAAGACTACAAGGGCGCACTCGTGACGGATGTCTACACCAGCCTTTCCGAATCGGCGAATTTCAACATCACGCTCGAGGCCGGCCAGGTAGAAGAAATCGTGGTAACCGCCTCACGTGACGTCAGCGTTACGCCGGTGGCGCTCGGGCCCAATGCTACTTTCGGCCTCGAGCAGCTGCAGGCCGCGCCGGCAATCAATCGCAATATTACCGACGTTATTCGTGCCGATTCCCGAATCTACGTCGACGAGTCGCGCGGCGACATCAACGCGGTGCAGTGCGCAGGCAAGAATTCTCGCTTTAACAGCCTGACCGTCGACGGCGTACGCATGAACGACTCTTTCGGCCTGAACTCGAACGGTTATCCGACCGAGCGCATGCCGTTCTCGTTCGACGCCATCAACCAGGTGGCCGTAGAACTGGCGCCCTTCGATGTACAGTACGGTGGGTTTTCGGCCTGCAACATCAACGCCGTCACGAAGTCGGGGCGCAACACCTTCTTCGGTTCCGCGTTCTACGACTACACCAATGACGGTTTGCGTGGTGACAAGCTCGAGGGCGACAAGGTCCAGACCGGCAGTTTTGACGAGCAACGTTACGGCTTCAGCTTCGGTGGTCCGATACTGCAGGACAAGCTGTTCTTCTTCGTCGCCTACGAGAAGCTTGATGGGGCCAATCTCTTCGATCGCGGTCCGATCGGCTCGGGTGCCGTGAACGAGGTCAATGTTACGCAAGCGGAGCTTGACGAGATCGTCGATATCGCTCGCAACGTCTATTTGTATGATCCGGGCCCGATTCCGACGAGCCTCGATCACGAGGATGAGAAATTTCTCGCGAAGATCGACTGGAACATTAATGACCAGCAACGCCTCGCCTTCACCTACACGTTCAACGACGGCGAGAACTTCACGGAATCCGACAGTGAGACCACCGAGTTCGAGTTCGAGAACCACCTGTACGAGCGTGGCGCGGAGCTCAATTCCTACGCTGCAACCCTGTACTCGGACTGGACGGATCGCTTTTCCACCGAGCTTCGCGTTTCCTACCTCGAAATCGACAACCGCCAGATCCCGGTCGGCGGTACTGATTTCGGTGAGATTCGCGTCGAACTTGCGGACGTAGACGTCTACCTCGGCGCGGATGATAGCCGCCACGCAAACAAGCTGGATTACGATCTCAGCGGTTTCCGGCTCAAAGGTACTTACGAGCTGGGCAACCACAGCCTGACGGCCGGCGTCGAATACGAGCAACTGGATATCTTCAATATGTTCGTACAGCACGTTGAAACGGAAATCCGTTTCGAAGGCATCGACAATTTCCGCAATGGCTTCGCCGACGCGATTTACTACAACAACGCACCATCGCAGATCGCTGAAGATGCGGCGGCGCGGTGGGGCTACGAGATCACCACGCTTTTCGCACAGGATGAGTTCGAACTCGGCGATCGCTGGACCATCGTCGCCGGATTGCGGTATGACTATTACACGACCGACGACAGGCCCGCTGCGAATGCGGACTTCCTCGCCGAATACGGTTTTTCTAACGCGCAGTCACTGGACGGCGAAGGCCTGATTCAGCCACGCGTTGGCTTCACGTTCGACTGGACGCCCGAAACGACGCTGCGCGGCGGCGTCGGCCTGTACTCGGGCGGCAATCCGAACGTCTGGTTGTCCAACAACTATTCGGCCAACAACGTGCTGCAGTTTGGTCAGCGTGGTCGCTCCTTCGGCTACACCGACGGCTCACGATCGCTGTTCGACCCGGACGTCGTATACGAAGCCATCGAGCCCAATGCACCGGCAGGCGCCGGTCCGGGCTGGGGCATCCCGTCCGAGCTCTATGACGCCGTGGCACAAGGCGTGGGCGACAACTTCGAGATCAATTACCTGGACCCGGACTTCGATCTGCCGTCCGAATGGAAGTTCGCTCTTGGCGTTACGCACTACTTTGCCGGGGACTGGATGTTCACGGCCGACTACCTGTTCACGCAGTTGCAGGATTCGGCCATCGTCCTTCGTGGCGACATCGAACAGACCGGATCCACGGCTGAGGGTTACCCGGTCTATGACAGCGTCCGCGAGCCGAGCTTCGTGTTAACCAACAGTGGCCAGAATGCCCAGGCACAGTCATTTTCGCTCGGACTGGCCAAGGCGTTCGACAACGGCTTCGACTTCTCGGTCGGCTACACGTGGAACGATGCCGAAGACGTAAACCCGATGACGAGCTCCGTGGCATTCTCCAACTACACCAATCGTGCGTTCTTCGACCCGCAGGAGGATGTCGTTTCGGCCTCGAACTACAACATCGAGCACCGCTTTACGTTCACGACGACCTGGCGGACGACCTTCTTCGATCGGTTCCCGTCGGTATTCAGCCTGTTTGGCCAGTCGAACACCGGTCGTCCGTACAGCATAGGATTTGACGGCACGGCTGATCCTTACAGCTTCACGCCATTCCTCGACGGTCTAAATAATGTTCTGGAACCGGGTGTCGCGCGAAATGCCGAGACCGGATCCACGTGGACGAAGCTCGACTTCCGTTTCGATGTCGGTATTCCGATCATGGGTGACGAAGACAGGCTTGCGTTCTTCATGATCATCGACAACCTGACCAACCTGCTGAACGACGACTGGGGCGTCCTGAAGCAGCATGCCTTCCCGTTTGCTGTAGAAGAAGGTACGCCAGAGCCGCGTATCGGCGATGCGTCACGCTACGAAATCCGTTTCGGTGTCAAATACGACTTCTGATCGGATCTTCGTTCTAGACCAGATAAAGGCGGCCTCCGGGCCGCCTTTTTCTTTCCCCTGGAAAATCCCTGGAGCGCCCGTCGAACAGGGGCGGTCTGCGCCGACGATTTTTCTCGTCATGGCTCCCTTCGGTCCGCTTTACTTCCTCGAAAAACATCGCCGCAGATCGCCCCGGACGCACACACGTGTGAGCGGGTCGCCGGGCATTGCTCGACGGAAGTAAAGCGCAGCGCAGCGAGCCATGACGGAGAGGAATGCCCGGCGACCCGCAGATGGCCACAATTCGAGGCGCCAGGGCGCCTGGTTATTCAGTGCCAGCAGGGCGCGCCGGGCTCTTCAAGGATCACGATGCGCGGATTCGCGGGATCGACGGGCGCGCCGATGGCGCGGCCTTCTGCCTGTGCGTTGATGATGGCGTCCAGCACGAGGTAGACCAGCTCCGAGCCCGGGCGCGATGCCTCCCGCCCCTGCGGGAACGCGTAGCCGTCCCCACCGCGATACAGGAAGTCGGGCGCCACCACACCGTACTCGCGTTCGTCCTCGATCTCCTGCCAATCGTCACCTTTGGGCACCTGCAGGCTCGCGATACGCTCGCCTTCCGGCCGCGAGCGGTCGACGCATACTCGAAAGCCGGATACTTGCGGGAAGTAGCCCTTGCTCGGCCCCGTGCCGCGGTACCCTGCTTCCAGCACGGCAAGGAACTCGGACCCGGTCATTGTCATGTGCCGAAGGTACGAGGAGTACCCGAACGTCCGGCCGATGTCCTCGAAGGTAATGTCGCCGATGATGTAGTCGTCGATGCGCAGCGTGCCGCCGTTGATGAAGGCGAGATCTGCGTG
>JBFEXY010000070.1:0-9444 GCA_041562415.1 Woeseiaceae bacterium | reverse complement strand
CAGCGCCGCCAACTCGTATTCGCCCTCGGACACGAATTCCAGCGTGTAGAACCCCAGAATCAGGCCGCTATCAATGGCAACGAGGCACCGGTAGTCATCTGAGTCCATCCGGTTAGGATCGGCGGTCAATTACGGCCGGCAGGAATCCAGGAAGTCTTGCGAATACCCCCAAACCGCCTTGGAGCGCAACGCGAGTTCTGTCAGGAAGTCGGCCTCATCGGGGTTGGCGCTTCGAATACTAAAGGATTCTGCTGTCATCAAGCTTCGTGCTTTCGTTTTGTTGCCAAGCCCTTTTCGGAATTAGCAGGCATTCTGATCGATATATAACCAAATCGTATGAGCTTTTCCGACCAGAATTACAACCTAATTCGACCGTCATGCATCTAGTAGATATCGGGTTACCAATGACAGCATCGCCGTATCAGGTTCATCACGAAGCTACATTGTCGAACGGAGACAATCATCAAGACATCGGCGCAAATTGGAGTGTTTTTCTTCGACGTAAGGAAGCCGAACGTGGAGCTAGAGGCGCGCGCTCGAAACGTACCGGCACTGGTCCGTCAGGAGTTGCGTACCCCACGCCTCCAGATCATCGATACAAATCACCAATCGCCGGGCTCGGCTGAAGATAAAGCAGTCACACAGCGAAAGAAGCGTCGACAATGGAAGCACAGACGGTCTGGAATAAGCGGCGTTAAGCTGACCTTTTTCAACATCTGACAACGGGATGTTGGCCGATTGAGCGCTGCGCCGGGTTAGGTGACCGGGTTACTGAAGGCTGCTGCCCAGGAAAATTCGCCAGATTCACGTGACTTGAGGCGGTGCAACGCGCTCAGTGCCGGCGAAAAACAACTATACTGTCTTATCAGGCGGGGCTTCTTGCCCGAGCCAAAATAATAATATAGGGGATAACAATGATAAGACTCTCAATTTCGCTTTTGAGCGGCGGCCTGTTGCTATTGTCGGGGACCGTTGTTGCGGACAGCCATGAAAGTACTGATGGTCCTGACCCAGCGACACCGGTTGAACTTTATGCCTGTACCTACAATGACGGTAAAGGCCCGTCAGACCTCGACAAGGTAGCCGGCAAATGGAACGCATGGGCAGACGAGCAGGGGCTGCAGGACTACTCGGCCTGGACGCTGGTTCCCTATTACTCGGGTCCCGATCAGGAGTTCGACGTGCTCTGGCTGGGGGGCTCATCAAGCGGGAAGATGCTTGGCCGGGCACAGGATCGCTGGCTGGCCACCGGCGGTGAAGTCCTTGATGAGTTCAACGAGCTGTGGAGTTGTGATGCGCATACCAACTTCGCGGTACTCGAATACAAGACTCCGCCGGAGCGCAGCAACCCCGCCAACATCGTAGTTTCATTTTCGGACTGCAATTTGACCGGTGACACGACATTTGGGGACCTGTCGCCCGCGCTGAGTGCATGGGCAGAGTACCGGTCCGGGCATGGCTCGACGTCCGGCATGTGGGTTTTCTTCCCGGCCTATGGTGGTGGTGGAGAGGAATTTGACTTCAAATTCATTGCGGCCTGGCAGAATCTTGAGGATCAGGGTGTTGACTACGACCAGTACAGTGAAAGCGGCTGGATGAAAGCCGAAGAGTTATTCACCGGCAAAGTCGACTGTGATTCGTCGAGAGTCTACCTCGGTACGAACCGCCGCAGGGCGGCAGACAACGACTAAGAAGTTCCGTTGCCAGGTAAGAAAAGCGGCGAGCCTGGCTCGCCGCTTTGCTGTTGATGCCAGTCATGTGCCGAAAATTGCGGAACCACTGCCTGGGGTGCAACATTCGGGATAGTCAGGAAGGGTACGAAAGGAGGTCTGCATGTTGCTGCGTGTAATGTTTGCTTTGCCATTGATTGTGGCGCTGGCCGCCTGCGGCGGTGGCGACGGAGATCCAGGGGCAGATGCGCAACGAATCGAAACTGAGCGACTTTCGTCAATCGTCAGGGAGTTGGCGTCCGACGAGTACGAAGGGCGTGCACCCGGGACTCCCGGCGGAAGAAAGACAGTCGAGTACCTGATACGGCAGTTTGCTGAACTCGGTCTCGAGCCCGGTGGCGTCGACGGCAGTTGGACCCATGACGTGCCGATGATCCATACGTTGTTCCAGGGCCCCGCTGACCTTCGGTTCGTTGTTGACGTCAAGGCACAGCCGTTGCAACAGAAACTGGACATCGAAGCGAGCACAGTGCGTGACGTCGATTCGATTGCGATCGATGCGCCGGTTGTATTCGTGGGCTTCGGGGCTTCTGCTCCCGAACGGGGTTGGGACGACTATGGCGACATCGACCTCCAGGGTAAGGTTGCCTTGTTTCTTGTCAACGATCCGGATTTTGCCGCCGAGGCGGATGAGGCCGTTGCCGGTCAATTCGGCGGCCGCCGGATGACCTATTACGGCCGATGGACGTATAAGTTCGAGGAAGCTGCGCGCCGGGGTGCAACGGCTGCGCTCGTAATCCACGAGACCGAAGCGGCCGGTTATGGCTGGAACGTCGCATCGTCTTCGCCGGGAGAGAACTACGCCGTAGCGTCCGCCGATGCGGCGACAATGCCTCTGTTGCTGCAGGGTTGGCTTCACCGCGATGCGGCATCGGCACTCCTGAACAATGCGGGCTACAGCCTCGACGAGCTGCGGATACAGGCACGCAGTGCTGACTTTACGGCATTCGAACTCGACAACGTTCGCTTTGCGGCCGACGTTTCGGTAACGGTCGAGCGTTTCGAAAGCAGCAGCGTGCTGGCGATACTGGAGGGTGAGGTTCGTCCCGACGAGTTCCTGATGGTCGCCGCCCACTGGGATGCATACGGTATTGGTGAGCCTGACGAGCAAGGCAGAACGGTGCGACCGGGCGCGAACGACGATGCGCTGGGTATTGCCGGTGTGCTCGAGATTGCCCGTGTCCTGAAGGCAGGACCACCGCTCGAGCGCAGCGTGGTTTTTGCTGCCTGGACGGCTGAGGAGAGCGGCTTGCTCGGCTCTGATGCCTATGCCAGGGATCCGATTTATCCGCTGGAGAAGACGGTAGCCAACCTGAGCCTTGATATTCTCAATACGGCCGGGCCGTCGCGAGACGTCATACTTGTCGGCGAAGGCCAGAGCGAACTGGAAGACGATCTCGCCCGGGCTGCTGCGGCACAGGGGCGCAGCGTTACCCCCGAGAGCTTGCCGGAAAACGGGTTGTTCTACCGGGCCGACCACTTCCCCATGGCAAGGGGTGGCGTTCCGGTATTGTTGATCATGCAGATTGCCGGCGGCGCCGACCTCGTGGATGGCGGCCGGCAGGCGGGCGACCAGTGGATTGCGGATTACATTGGCAATTGCTACCACCAGACTTGTGATGCCTGGAGCCCGGACTGGGATCTGCGTGGTGCCGCCCAGGATATCGAGCTGTTCCGGTCAATCATCGAGGACCTCGGCAACTCGCGGCGCTGGCCGGAATGGAAAGCGGGATCCGAGTTCAAGGCGGTGCGCGAGCAGAGCACGGAGCGTCGCCAATAGAAATATAGGGGCAGACGGTTGGAATACCTGTCGCTGCTTTTCGGCCTTGGAGGACTCTGGTACGGGACGGAGCTGACGATCCGTGGCGCCGTCCCGGTCGCGTCGCGACTGGGCGTATCGGAGTTCATCGTTGGCGTCGCAATTCTTTCTATTGGCAGCGATCTTCCGGAGCTGGCGATCGCAATCGATGGCGCGATGATCAATCTGCGCGCCGGGGACGCCTCCGACGTCGTTGTAGGCACGGCGATAGGTAGCTCCCTTGGCCAGATCGGATTCGTGCTGGGTATTGCTGCGCTATTGTCTTATCTGACGTTGCCGCGCAGTTTGGTATTTCAGCACGGCAGCATATTACTGGGCTCGGTCTTTCTCCTCGGCGTCTTCGGACTTGATGGCGCCGTATCGAGGACCGAGGGCCTGGCCCTTCTGGTTGTCTATCTCATTTATTTTGCGGCTCTGTTCGGTGATCGGCGCAAAAGTGCCGAAGCGGACGGCGGGGTCGGGCCGGTCGCCACGGCACGTGCCTGGGTATATCTCGTGACCGGTCTCTGCGTTGTGGGCATTTGTGCCGAACTTACGGTAAGCGGGGCCATCGATGTCGCAGCTGCCCTGAATATCAGCGAGACGTTTGTGGCCGTTATTATCATCGGCCTGGGTACCAGCCTCCCGGAGCTCTCCATATCGGTCGGCGCCGCTGCAAAGAAACGGGCCCGAATGTCTGTCGGAAATCTCATCGGCAGCAACATATTCGACACACTCGTTCCCGTCGGGGCGGCGGCAGCTATCTCGACGCTGCGATTCGACGGCAACCTGTTGCGCTTCGAGCTGCCATTCCTGTTTTTCCTCACGTTGATCGTGCTGGTGTTTTTTCTTCGAAAACGCGGGATCCAGAAAGGCGAGGCGATCATCGTGCTGGCACTCTACGGCGGCTATCTGCTCCTGAAGCTGTCGCGGGTTTTCTGAGGCCCTCGTTGTATCCCGGCCGCAGAGCGGCCATAATCGCGCCCGGTCCGCGTCGGCTTCCCCGCGACGGTCAGCCGTGAACCCCGTCAGGCCCGGAAGGGAGCAGCGGCAGCGGTGACGCCGGGTGCCGGGGATTCGCTGGCGCGGGCCACTCCGGCTTTCCATCGCCATATCCGCTGCGGTTTGCCCCTTGCGGCGGGAGGTCGGTGCGTTACACTGGCTGACCTTTAGGGATGACGGTCTACGTCTCTTGGTTTCGCTATGAGCTATCTCGTTTTGGCCCGGAAATGGCGGCCAAAAACCTTCGCGGACACGGTTGGTCAGGAGCACGTGCTGAAAGCGCTGGTCAATGCGCTCGACTCCGGCCGCCTGCACCACGCCTACCTGTTCACCGGCACCCGGGGCGTCGGCAAGACGACGATTGCGAGAATACTGGCCAAAGCCCTCAACTGCGAAGAAGGCGTAACGTCGGAACCTTGCGGAGAGTGTGGCTCATGCAGGGAGATCGATGAGGGGCGTTTCGTGGACCTCATAGAGGTCGATGCCGCCTCGAAGACCAAAGTCGATGACACGCGGGACCTGCTCGACAATGTTCAGTATGCCCCCTCGAGGGGCCGCTACAAGGTCTACCTCATCGACGAGGTGCACATGCTGTCCACCAGCTCATTCAATGCGCTGCTGAAGACACTCGAGGAACCCCCACCGCACGTGAAGTTCCTGCTGGCAACCACGGACCCGCAAAAGCTGCCAGTGACGGTACTGTCGCGCTGTCTGCAGTTCAATTTGAAGCGCCTCACGCCGAAACTTATCCAGGACCGGCTGGCTCATATCTGTGACGCCGAAGGCATTGAAGCTGAGACGCCGGCGCTAGCCATGCTGGCACGTGCGGCGGACGGCAGCCTCAGGGATGCGCTGAGCCTGCTCGACCAGGCAATAGCTTATTGTGGCGGCAAGGTCGACGCGGACTCGCTGGCGTTGATGCTGGGAACCATCGACCGGGATCACGTCGTCCGTCTACTCAGGTGCCTGGCCGAGAATGATGCTGCAGCTATCATCGACCTGGTCGCAGAGCTGGACGAGCAGTTTCCTGATTACTCGCGGCTGCTCGAGGACCTGGCGAGAATGTTGCAACGGATCGCGGTGTACCAGCTAGTCGGTTCCGCGGACGTCGATGACGAGATTGCGGAAAAGGTGCTTTCCGAACTTGCGGCGCTCTTCGAACCGGCCGATGTCCAGCTGTTCTACCAGACTGCGCTGATGGGCCGTCGCGACTTGCCACTTGCGCCGGACCCGCGCAGCGGTGCCGAGATGACCTTGCTGCGGATGCTGGCGTTCAAACCCGCGGCTGGCAGTGCAGACAGGAGCGGCCCTGGTGGGTCCGCGGACACGCCGGCGAAGGCGCAGCCCCGGAAGGAGTCTTTAGCCCGGAAGCCGGCCGCCAAGGCGGCCAAGAGAGCCGAAGTCGGGGCGGCAAGCTGGCAGGACCCGGATTGGGACGCTCTCGTGAGTGAGCTTGGTCTTACTGGATCGCTGCGGATGCTGGCTGGCAACTGTGCACTCGACAAGCGAGAGGGGCGCACCGTTTATTTCAGCCTCGATCCGCGCTCAGAGTCGTTGCTTACCCGGCAACGCAAGGACGCGTTGGCGGAGGCGTTGTCGAAGCATTTTGGTGAAGAACTCGCCGTTGATATCCGGATCGCGAAATCGACGCCGGAAACGCCGCACGAGCGGGAGAATCGTGTGGCGGACAAGCGCATCGTCGCGGCGCAGAAGTCACTCGAGTCCGATCCCAATATACAGACACTAAAGAACATGTTCGGCGCGGAACTCAAGACCGAGTCGATAGAACCGCTGGATTCGTCGCGATCCGACTAGCAAGGAGCAGTCAATGAAAGGTGGCATCGGCCAGTTGATGAAGCAGGCCCAGCAGATGCAGGCCAATATGAAAAAGGCCCAGGAGGAAATGGCGTCGCTCACCGTCACCGGCGAGTCGGGCGGCGGCATGGTCAAGGTTACGATGACCTGCCAACATCGTCTGCAGGCGCTCGAAATCGACGATACCTTGATCGGCGACGACAAGGAGATGCTCGAGGACCTGATCACGGCGGCGTTCAACGACGCAGTGACGAAGGTAGAAAAGACCGTGCAGGAGAAGTTTGCCGGCCTGACCTCGGGGATGTCGTTGCCTCCAGGCATGAACCTGCCGTTCTGAAGCTCGCATGTCATTTTCGCCACTACTCGTCCAGTTGATTGACGCATTGCGCTGCATGCCAGGCGTCGGTAAGAAGTCTGCACAGCGAATTGCGTTTCACCTGCTGGAGCGCGATCGGGACGGCGCGTCGCATCTATCGACGGCGTTGGCGCAGGCCGTGCAGGGCATTGGTCACTGCAAGCGCTGCCGGATGCTGAGCGAGCATGACCTCTGCTCGATCTGCAGTGCGAGCGGGCGCGACGAAACGCAGCTCTGCATTGTGGAATCGCCGGTGGACGTCATGGCCATCGAGGATGCGACCGGTTTCCGCGGACATTATTTCGTGCTAATGGGACACTTGTCGCCACTCGACGGTATCGGACCGCAGGAACTCGGGTTGACCGCGCTCGAGCAGCGGCTGGCGGAGGGCAGCATCAGTGAAATGATTATTGCCACCAACCCAACAGTCGAGGGTGACGCGACTGCACACTATCTCGCGGACCTTGCAGAGCGGCACAATGTGCAGGCGAGCAGGATCGCGCATGGCGTGCCGCTGGGCGGTGAACTCGAATATGTGGACGGCGGCACACTGTCACACGCGTTTTACGGACGCCGCCTGATCGAATAGGGGAGGCTTATGAGTGAAAATGACTGTCTTTTTTGCAGGATTGTCGACGGTAATCTGTCCGCAGATATAGTTTATGAGAACGACTCGCTTATCGCGTTCCGGGATATCAATCCAAAAGCGCCGACGCACATATTGCTGATACCACGTAGCCATATCGCGACCATGAATGACCTCGAGGACGGGGACAAAGCGCTTGTCGGTGAATTATTTGTTGCTGCCGCCAGGATTGCCGCCGACGAGGGTCTTGCGGATGACGGATATCGCGTCGTAATGAATTGCAACGCGGCCGCCGGCCAGAGCGTCTTTCATATCCACCTGCACCTGATGGGGGGCAGGCTCATGACCTGGCCGCCGGGCTAGTACTGACTGCTCGTCAGCTTCGTAGTCAGTGCAAGCAGGTGACGGTAGCTATCGTAACGTCGCTTGCTGATCATTCCTTCGTCGACAGCTGCCTTGACGGCGCAGCCGGGTTCTCGCAGGTGACGGCAGTTCGCAAATCGGCAGCCATGCGCGGTGGCCGCGATCTCCCGGTAGCCGGCGACAACCTCGTCCGGTTGCAGCGCCGGCGCATAGTCGCGAACACCGGGCGAGTCGATCACTGCGCCGCCTCCCGGCAGTTTCAGCAAGGCGGAGTTCACTGTCGTATGACGGCCTTCACCGCTCTTGTCCGAAACTTCGGCCACACGCTGACGATCATCATCCAGCAGTCGGTTGATCAGGCTGGATTTGCCAACTCCCGACTGGCCCACGATTATCGAAACCCCGTCACGCAGTAACTCGGCGACAGCGTCGATATTGAGGCCGGTCTTTGCACTGCAGCGGACTGCCTGGTAGCCGATACGGGCAAAGTCGTCGAGTACATCTTCGGCAGTATCCGCGCCTTGCAGGTCGACTTTGTTGAATACGACGGCGGCACTTGCGCCGATAAGTTCCGCGGCACACAGGTAGCGGTCCACGATCGACCAATCGGGTTCCGGGGTCGGCGCCGCCATCACCAGCAGCCTGTCGATATTGGCGGCAAGCACTTCGACCTTGCCGCGCAGGTTAGGCCGCGTCAGCTGGTTCCGGCGCTCACGAATCGACGTGATCAGCCAGTCCGCCTCGCCCTCGATCGGGGCCGCTCCGACATTGTCTCCGCAGACCGGTTTCAGGCGCTTGCCCTTGATTCGGGCGTCGACCTGGCGGCCGTCCGGCAACCTTAACTGCATTCGGCGGCTGTAGGTCGCAACGACGAGGGCGTCCTGAGTACTCATGACGGGAAGTATGCCCCGCTATGCGGCGCCTTGCACCGCCACGCGTTGTACACTAGCGACATCGCAAGTGGAAACTGGACCCGCAATGAACGAACGCCCGGCCCCGACCGACACCGCCAGCAACCTGATCTGGATCGACCTGGAGATGACGGGTCTCGATACGGTTAATGACACGATCATCGAGGTGGCTACTATCGTCACTGACAAGTATCTGAACGAACTGGCGGAAGGGCCGGTACTCGCCATTTCGCAGTCGCAGGAGACCATGGGTGGCATGGACGAGTGGAATACGCGCCAACACGGGGAATCGGGCCTGACAGCGCGAGTCCTCGCCAGTAAAGTCGGTCTCGAGGAGGCCGAGAAAGCGACCCTCGATTTTCTCTCTGCATGGGTCGACAAGGGAGCGTCGCCCATGTGTGGCAACAGCGTCTGTCAGGATCGTCGTTTTCTCGCGCGCGAAATGCCGGAACTCGAGTGCTACTTCCACTATCGGAATCTCGATGTGAGCACGCTCAAGATACTGACCCAGCAATGGGCGCCGGAGGTGGCGGCGGGATTTACCAAAGAATCGACTCACCGCGCACTGGCGGATATTCGCGATTCGATCGAGGAATTGACCTGGTACCGGGACCGACTTTTTGACAAGTCCGTGCTGGAACGCGCCAGCTGATTGTGGATAAGCCCTATGCAGAGGCGGCGGCACGCAACGCCGCTCCGATCCTGGGTGTCCTGCGGCTCGAGCTGCAAGGCTGCGCCACACTGTTCGAGATCGGTTCGGGCACCGGTCAGCATGCGGTCACTTTCGCGGCTGCGCTACCTGAATTGGCATGGCAAACGAGTGACCTGGAGCCGTCACATGCGGGAATACGGGCATGGATCGCCGATGCGGGGCTCGACAACGT
>JBFEXY010000069.1:0-9459 GCA_041562415.1 Woeseiaceae bacterium | reverse complement strand
GCCCGCATTTGCGGCCTCCAGGATCGCCTCAAGCGGCTTTTTCTTGCTCACGGCGAGCAGCCGTATATGGTCCTCGGGCCTTCCTGCATCTGCCGCAGCTTTCGCCAGCAAATCTTGGATTTTTCGAAAGTTTTCCGTGACTCTTATCACGTTTTGCTCCAGGTGCTCCGCTATACTAGGCGACGTTCTACACCAAGTTATGGTAAGTCCATTCACTCAGTTCCAGAGGGAGTATTATGGCTGTCGACGTTGCGCAATTGCTGTCTTTCACGGTCAAAAACAATGCGTCTGACTTGCACCTGTCCGGCGGCGTTCCACCCATGATTCGTGTCGACGGCGACATCAAACGCATCAATATGCCTGCGCTCACCCACAAAGACGTCAATCGCATGGTGTACGACATCATGAATGACAAGCAGCGCAAGGACTATGAGGAATTCCTGGAGACGGACTTCTCCTTCGAGATTCCCAAGCTTGCGCGTTTCCGCGTCAACGCCTACAACCAGAACCGCGGCTCGGCTGCAGTCTTTCGCATCATCCCGTCGGAAATCCTGACTCTGGACGATCTCGGCGCGCCGTCGATTTTCAAGGACGTTTCGATGCACCCCAGGGGAATCGTGCTGGTAACGGGACCGACAGGCTCGGGTAAAAGTACTACCCTCGCGGCGATGGTCGACTACATCAACGAGAACAAGCCCGATCACATCCTGACGATTGAGGATCCGATCGAATTCGTTCACGAGTCCAAGAAATCCCTGATCAACCAGCGCGAGGTGCATCGTGACACGCTGGGCTTCAACGAAGCGCTGCGGTCGGCCCTGCGTGAGGACCCGGACGTGATCCTGGTCGGCGAGCTGCGCGATCTCGAGACCATCCGCCTTGCGCTGACGGCGGCAGAAACCGGACATCTCGTCTTCGGCACATTGCACACGAGCTCTGCTGCGAAGACGATCGACCGCATCGTGGACGTGTTCCCCGCGGCGGAAAAAGAAATGGTCCGCGCGATGCTTTCAGAGTCGTTGCGCGCGGTCATCTCGCAAACCCTGCTCAAGAAAGTCGGAGGCGGGCGTATTGCCGCGCACGAGATCATGATCGGTACGCCGGCGATTCGTAATCTCATTCGCGAGGGCAAGATTGCGCAAATGTACTCGGCCATCCAGACGGGACAAGGTTCGGGAATGCAGACGCTGGACCAGAACCTGGCGGAGCTGCTGACCAAAGGCCTGATCAACAAGGAAGAGGCGCGATTCCGCGCGGTCAACAAGGAAAACTTCTAGGGGTCCGGCGACCAGCCTGGAGAGGAGACTGACAGATGGAACGCGAGCAAGCAGTACGCCTGACACAAAACCTGCTGCGGAAGATGGTCGAGCGGAACGGTTCTGACCTGTTCATAACTCGTGGATTCCCGCCGGCCATCAAGGTCGACGGAACGATCCACAAAGCAACCGATACCCCGCTTTCTGCTGACCAATCGGCCATGATGGTGCGTTCCATCATGAACGACAAACAAATAAAGGAATTCGATGCGACCAAGGAATGTAACTTCGCAATCGCGCCGCAGGGCATCGGGCGCTTTCGTGTGAGTGCGTTTATCCAACAGGGTTACATCGGGGCGGTGCTGCGCACCATTACGACCGAGATTCCAACCCTCGAGGAGCTCGAGCTGCCGCCCATACTCAAAGACGTTGTCATGAACAAGCGCGGTGTCGTGATTGTCGTCGGCGGCACGGGATCGGGTAAGTCGACTACGCTCGCTGCCATGATCGGTCACCGCAATGAGAACTCACGCGGGCATATCGTTTCCATTGAGGATCCGGTCGAATATGTGCATCCCCACAAGGGCTGTGTCATTACGCAGCGCGAAGTCGGGATCGACACGGAAAGCTGGCACAACGCGCTCAAGAATACGCTGCGGCAGGCGCCTGACGTCATTCTTATCGGCGAGATCCGCGACCGCGAAACAATGGAGTATGCAATCCAGTTTGCCGAGACGGGGCACCTGTGCCTCGCAACGCTGCATGCCAACAGCGCCAACCAGGCGCTGGACCGAATTATCAACTTCTTTCCGGAGGAGCGCCGCCAGCAGCTGCTGATGGACCTGTCGCTCAACACACGGTCTTTCATTTCGCAGCGGCTGATTCCGCGAGAAGGTGGTATCGGGCGAATTGCCGCTATGGAGATCTTGCTGAATACGCCATTGATCGCGGACCTCATCTTCAAAGGAGAGGTCGGCCAGATCAAGGACATCATGGCGAAGTCGACTCGCCTCGGCATGCAGACATTCGACCAGGCGCTCTTCGAGCTCTATGAGCAAGCCACGATCTCTTACGAAGAGGCCATGCGTAACGCCGACTCGAAGAACGAGTTGCGCCTCAGGATCAAGCTCGAGAGCAAACGCGATTCGACGCTATCGGATCAGCAGTCTGAGAGCCTGAGGATCATGGAAGAGGATACGGCCCGGACGTTCTGAGCCGCGCATACAGGCACACACCCCTATGAACGTAAAGCCGCTCTTCAAGCTGATGGTGGAAAAAAAGGCGTCCGACCTTTTCTTCGCGCCTTTTTCACCGGCCAAGATCAAGATCGAGGGCAAGATCATGCCCGTCAACAAGCTCGAGATGACGCCGAAGATGGTCAAGCAGGCAGCGATCGAGCTCATGAACGACGAGCAGCTCGAACATTTCTACAAAGAACTCGAGATCGACTTCGCGATATCGGAACCCGGGCTCGGACGTTTCCGCGTCAACGTGTTCCACCAGCGTGGCAACATCTCCATGGTGCTGCGTTACATCACCAACGAGCTGCCGAACCTGGAAGAACTTGGCATGCCGGAGCAGCTCAAGGAGCTGACCATGTTGCGCCGCGGGCTGATCCTCATGGTCGGTGCGACAGGCGCGGGCAAGTCCACCACGCTCGCCGCGATGATCGACTACCGGAACGAGAAGACCTCGTCGCACATCATTACGATCGAGGATCCGATCGAATTCCTGCACCCGAACAAGCAGTCGATCGTCAACCAGCGCGAAGTCGGGCTCGATACGAAGTCTTATGGCCGGGCCCTGAAGAGCGCGGTCCGTGCCGCCCCGGACGTGATCCAGATCGGCGAGATCCGTGATCGTGAATCAATGCAGTCAGCGCTCGACATGGCAGGTACAGGACATCTCGTGCTCGCGACGGTGCATTCCAACAACGCGGCAGAGACGCTGGACCGTATCATCAATCTCTTTCCACAGGATCAGCACTCGCAGGTCTTCATGGACCTCGCCCACTACCTGCGCGCGATCCTGTCGCAACGCCTGGTGCGCTCACGCAACGGCAAGCGCGTGGCCGCGGTTGAACTGCTACTGAATACACCGCACATCAAGGACCTTATCCTGAAGGGCGATATCTTCGCCGTGAAGGAAGCACACAGGGACTCCTCCGAGGCCGGTATGCGCAACTTTGATGCTGCGCTACTCGACCTCTACAAGGACGGCACCATTACGCTTGAAGAAGCGATGTCACATGCTGACTCGCGCGCCGACCTCGAGGCGAAGGTGAACTTCGGCGGATAGAGCGGGACGCCTCGTCTATTCCGACTTTTTTGCTTCGACGATCCTGTCGGCGGCACTGTAGACGTCTTTGACGTTTTCCTGGCGATCGATCTGGCTGACACCGAATATGATGCCGGCACCGTATTTCGATTCGTCGCCCGGGTGCTTGGGGTGCGGTATCTTGGACAGGCCCTTTCGGTCAATGTACTCCCTTATTTCCGTATCGGCCTGTGCCAGGGCGGCCTCGATGTCGTTCTTGGCGGCATTCGGCCCCATAACCACAAAGCTGAATTCGTCCCCGCCGTGGCGAAAACTGCACGAGTCGGATCCGAGGTTCCGTATGTGGCGCTCAGTAATTGTCGTCATTTCGCGGAAAACCTCGTCCGCCTTGCTATGGCCCAATGCGCTATTCAAACCACCCAGATTCTGAATATCGACTTCGACATAAAACGCCTTGAGTTGCGAATCTGCCGCAACCGATTTGAGTGCGCGTTCGACAGTCGGGGTCCTGTCGCCCGGCGGAGCGAATCCGGTCACGACATCGCTGGTCTGTGCGCCGCTAATGGAATACAGGGTTATGGCGTCTGGCCTTGATACGCCCATCTTTGCTGCCGCATCGACGAACTTTTCTACGCGGAAAACAGATTCGCACGCGAACATGCCGGAACTCGTTTGCGCGGCACCGGCATCGGCTGTTTGCTTGAGTCCCGTCGTCGACGGGCAACCGGACAGGCCGGCAGCCAGGAACAGCAACCAGAGTACATTCAATCGAGTTGGTTTCATGGGACGCTGCTCCTCAGTTATGGCTCGGCTCGTGCTGTAAGCCCGGCGGAACAATAACAACAATGAGAGGTAAACGATAACGATCGTTGTCGCGTCCGGTCCTTGTCGGGCCGAATTACCAGGCGACGGTCGCCGCGTCGAAAACGGGCCCGTCGACGCAGACGCGTTTCATGGCCGGACCTTCCGGCGTATTGATTCTCACCGTACAACCGGCGCAGCCGCCAACGGCGCAGGCCATGAATTCCTCGAGCGACACCTGGCAGGGCAGTTCGTAGCGGGCGGCGAGCGAGGCAACCGCCTTGAGCATCGGGGTGGGCCCGCACGCGAAAATTTCGACCTGTGCGAGACCGTCGGCACCGAGGTTCTGAAGCCACAGGTCCGCGAGGTCAGTTACGTAGCCTTTGTGACAGCCCTCATAGCCCTGCAGGCTTGTCAGGCGCGCCGGCATACCCCAGTCTTCGAGCAGCGGCATGGTGCTCCGCGTCGCATCGTCGATTCCGTCCACGCGCAACGATGATCGCTTCAGGCCGAACGGGAACGGGATTTCCGAGCCGAGTATGGCAAGGGGATTCCACGTCGCTTCGTCCTTTCGGATGGCGTCCGCCAGGCAGACCATCGGCGGGATGCCGACGCCACCGCCGATCAGCAGCGGCCTTGGCCTGTCCTGGTGCAGCACGAAAGGTTGGCCGATAGGTCCAAGCAGACTTATTGCGTCGCCGCATCGCTTGCGCGCCAGCAGGTGCAGACCTTCACCTACGATCTTGTAGAGGACTTCGATCCAGTCGTCCACGGCCCGCATGATGGATAGCGGCCGGCGCATCGGCAGTTCCTCGTCGCAGCTGACATGGATAAAGGTCCCCGGCCTTGCCGCCGCCGCGCATTTCGGGGCACGGATACGCAGGATGTACTGGTCGCCTGGCCACGCCTCATGGCCCAGGACCTCGCCACGTTCGACGAAGATCGTGCCGCGATTGCGCTGCGCATGTTTTTGCGCCTCGGTAGTCACCGCCCGTCCAGCGACTTCGCGACCCGCTCGAGTACCGCCATGCGCACGGCAACTCCGTTGGCAACCTGTTCGGTGATCACCGACTGCCTGCTGTCGGCAAGGTTGCCCTCGATCTCGATGCCCCTGTTCATCGGGCCCGGATGCATGACGATCGCGTCCGGCCGGGCGACCTTCATTCGCTCGTGACTGACGCCATAGCTGGAGAAATATTCGTCGGTTCCGGGGATGCCCTCGAGATCGCTGATACGCTCGCGCTGGATACGCAGCGCCATCACGACATCGGCGTCAGCCAGGCCCTCGTCCAGGTTGTCACAGATACGCGCGAACGGCATGTCTCCCTCGTCCGGCGCCATGGACGGCGGCGATATCAGCCGCAGTTCGCCGACGCCCAGCGTGTGCAGTCCCCAGCCCGTGGACCTCGCGACTCGCGAATGACGAATATCGCCTACGATCGAGACGACGAGCTTTTCGAAGCTGCCCTTGTGGCGCCGGATCGTCAACAGGTCGAGCAAACCCTGTGTCGGATGCGAGACGTCGGATTCGCCGGCATTGAGTATGCTGACGTGATCCTTTACGTGGCGCGCGATATACGCGGGTACGCCCGCACTCGCATCACGCACCACCATGATGTCGCAGCGCATGGCCTCGAGCGTGTAGATCGTGTCGAGGATGCTTTCGCCTTTCTTCCGCGACGACGTGTTGACGTCGAGATTGAGCACATCGGCGCCCAGGCGCTTTCCCGCAAGGTCGAAGGATGCACGGGTGCGCGTGCTGGGCTCGAAAAACAGGTTGGCGACGGTGCGGCCAACCAGCGCGTCGCTGCGCGCCGGAAGACTGCCTGCCGGGGTGAGATAGCGCTCGGCATCGTCGAGGATATCGACAAGCAGCGACCGGTCGAGGCCCTTCAGCGTGAGTAAATGACGCAGGCTGCCGTTGTCGTTCAGCTGCAGGCGGGCTTCGTCCTCGAAGATCTGGTCGGGCTGGGCGGCGTTCATCGCGCGGGCATTCTACATTAACGCTTCGACAGATACCGTTCCGCTATAAAGACGGCGGCGGTAGCGTCGATGTCCTGCTTCGAGATGCGGCCCCGAGACCCCAGTTTACGGGCGTTCTTGAGGGCCTGTTCGGCTTCGAGAGACGAGTAACGCTCGTCGATCGTGCTGACCGGGAGTTCGTATTGCGCCAGCTCGTCGATGAATGCCTCGACCGCCGCGGTCATTGGGCCGGGCGAGCCGTCGGCGTGAGTCGGCATGCCGACGACCAGTCTCGTCGGATGCCATTCCCGAATAATCGCTCGGATCCGCTCGTGGTCGGCGCCGCTTTCGCCATTCGCAACGACACCGACGGGGCTCGCAGACGCGGTAATGTCCTGTCCGACGGCGACACCGATGCGCCGAAGTCCGAAGTCAAAAGCCAGTATCGTCTCGGGCAAGTCGGTCTCAGGCGTGGCCGGCCTCCGGAGATAACAAAGTCAGGTCGACCCCGAGGGCCCGGGCCGCGGCCGCCCAGCGATCCGCGAACGGCATGTCGAACACGATCTCGGCAGTAGCCGGAACATTGAGCCAGGAATTCGCCAACATTTCCGCTTCGAGCTGGCCGGCCTCCCATCCGGCGTAGCCGAGCGCGACGAGCGATTTCTGAGGCCCCCTGCCACTGGCCATCGCATCGATGACGTCACGTGACAGGGTCAGGCAGATTTCGCTCGATACCGCCAGCGAATTCTCGTATTGGTGCGAGGTATCGTGCAGCACGAAACCTCGCTCCGGACCGACGGGCCCGCCCATGAGCACAGGGTGATCCAGTGCCGCGGAGTCGGCGTTCTCGACATGCAGCTGTTCGAACAGGCCGCCCAGCTTGAGATTGAGAGGACGATTGATGACGATGCCCAGCGCACCTTCATCATTGTGTTCGCAGATAAGAGTCACCGTGCTGCTGAAATTCGGGTCTGCCATACCTGGCATCGCTATCAGCAACTGATTCGCCAGCGTTCCGGTGGTCTCCATGCGGACAGTATCCGCTCTCGCGACGGCGGGTACAACCGGTCCTGAGGAGCGATCAGCCTACTGCGGGGCGAGGTTCGCGGCAGCCGGAACAAACTCTTCGCTGAACAGCCACTTGTAGGCGAAGCGCAGGCTGTCGTACTCGGTGCTGATCTCCGCCGGGAAGGGATCGAACGGCGACGCGCGCCGCAATATGTCGAGTGCCGCCTGGTCGAGGATACGCGAACCGCTGGATTTGCGGATGATGACCTCGGCCAGCTGTCCCGATGCGTCGATGCTGACCTCCAGCGTAGGGCTGCCGGTCAGCCCGTCCAGGTTGCCTAGCGTCGGAAAATACTCGTCACCGACGGATTCAATGCGCCGTTTCCAGTTGTCGAGGTACGCAGCGACGACAGATTCCCGGGTGTCCGCACTGATGACCAGCTGGCGAGGATCGTCGTCGTGGATCAGCAGGGTTGCCCTGTCGTCCTGTGGCAATGGCAAGGTCGTTTCCGCGCCGGACTCGAGCGCGAGTGCGGAACGACTTTCAGGTTGCGGTTCGAGCCGTGGATCGTCAGTGACGCTCTTCTCCTGCTCTGCCGACGTCGCGAGGAGCTGATCCGCGCTGACCTGGTGCTCGGTCGATTCGAGGAAGCTGTCCCCGGTTTCATCGCCCGGATTGTCGATCGGCGACGCGTTCTCTGCCGGCGCCGACGGCCTGACCTGCTCGGTCGTGTTGCCACCGCCCTCCTGGCTGGCCTGGGCAAGGTATTCGGCCCTGTCGGGGCGGTCGATGTCCTGATCAGGATCGGCGACGATGGTGACTTCGAGTGAAATTGCATCGCTGAAGTCATCGAGCATCGCCGGATTGAAGGTAACACCGATAATCAGGATGCCGTGCAGCAGCGCGGCGAGAAACAACATCGCCGGCAACCTGTCCGGTTGGGGGTCGGCGAGCCGTCTCAGCTCGTCGAGCGGGTCGGTTTGTAACGCGAAATCGGCCATAAGTCGGGGTGCTGGTATTGGCGCGAATGATGGAACATAGTTACCAGTAAAACAAGCGCTTAGGACAAATACCTCTTGTAGGAGCGCTTCTTGAACCGCTCCCGCAGGCAGCGCTCCTGCGTGTCAGTGTATCCCGGCCGCGGCGCCGGGCCTGAGACCTGTGTCACCCATTGCGGCCCAGGCGCCGTTCGATCGCATCGAACATCAGGCCGGCGGTATTGAGGTTGAATTGTTTGTCGATCTCGCGCATTCCGGTCGGGCTCGTGACATTGACCTCGGTCAGGTAATCGCCGATGACGTCGATGCCGGCAAAGATGACACCCGCATCGCGCAGCACGGGCCCGACCCGGGCGCATATTTCGCGGTCGCGATCGGACAACGGCTGCCCCTTGCCGACAGCGCCCATCACCAGGTTGCCGCGGTTATCCTCGTCGGATGGTATGCGCGCGAGCGCGTAAGGCACGGGCTCACCGTCGAACAGCAGAATGCGCTTGTCGCCGAGCGAGATCTCCGGGATGTAGGTCTGCGCCATGGCGAACTGTTGCCCATAGTCCGTGAGCGTCTCGAAAACGACGTTCGCATTCTTGTCGCCCTGCCTGATAACGAAGATCGAGCGCCCGCCCATGCCACCGAGTGGCTTGATCACGACGTGTCCTTGCTCGGCGAGAAAGGCCCGCATCTCGTCCATGGACCGCGTGATCAGGGTGTCCGGGACGCAGTCCGGGAACCACGCGGTGAATGCTTTCTCGTTCATGTTCCGCAGTGCCTCGGGGTCGTTCATGATGAGTGCACCGGCGTACCTGGCCCGATCCAGTATGTAAGTGGTGTAGATGTATTCCATGTCGAACGGCGGATCCTTGCGCATCAGGATCACATCGAGATCGCCGAGCGCGATCTCCCGCTCCTCACCGAACCGCCACCATTGCGTCCGTTCGTCCTCGACATTGAGCCGCCGCGACCGCCCGAGCGCGGTGCCTGAAACGATCTTGAGGTCCGACTGGTTGAAATAGTGGATTTCCGCCGTGCGGCGCTCCGCCTCGAGAAGCATGGCGAGCGAGCTGTCCTTGTAGGGCGTGATGGACTCGATCGGATCCATCACGATGCCGACACGCAGCGGTTTGGTGGCCATCTTGTGTACTGGTTCCTGTTATTT